>NZ_JBSFGS010000055.1:0-18834 GCF_053596675.1 Kitasatospora sp. NPDC001664 | reverse complement strand
ATGGGCCTTACACTGGCTGGTACTGCCCTGGCACTCTGCCCGTCTGAGTGCCAGCGGGCCTGGCCGAGAGGGAGGTGGGTGCCAGGGCCGGGGAGCACCACTCCCCGGCCCGGCGCCCCCTCGTGTCCGGCGGAGGGTCCGTTACCAGCTGGGCCCGGCGATCTCCCGGATCCCCGGGAGGGCGGCCTCGAAGACCGTGCGGAACCAGACCGAGGTCGGCTTCTCGGCCTCCAGCGCCTTGAGCTCCTCGGCGGTGACGTAGCGGAAGTCGTCCACCTCCTCCGGGTCCGGCTTCGGCTCGTCGGTGACCAGGCCGACGAAGAGGTGGTTCCACTCGCGCTCGATCAGGCCGGAGGCCTCGTCGGGCAGGTCGTAGCGGACGGTGCCCGCCTCGCAGAGCAGGGCCGGGGCGACGCCCAGCTCCTCGGCGGTGCGGCGGGCGGCGGCGACGAAGGGCTGCTCGCCGGGGTAGGGGTGGCCGCAGCAGGTGTTCGACCAGACGCCGGGGGAGTGGTACTTGCCGAGCGCGCGACGCTGGAGCAGCATCCGGCCCTGCCGGTCGAAGAGGAACACCGAGAACGCCCGGTGCAGCCGGCCGGGCTGCTGGTGGGCCCAGAGCTTCTCGGCGGTGCCGATGGTCACACCCTCGTCGTCGACGAGCTCCAGCAGGATCTCGGCGGGCGTGCCGGGGGCGGCGCCGTCCTCGGTGAGCAGGGACGGTCGGGACTCGGGCATGGGGCCTCTTTCGCGACGGGGAGGTGGCTGGTTCGTGAGCGCGGCGGCCGCTCCGGACGCCGCC
Organism: Kitasatospora sp. NPDC001664; assembly: GCF_053596675.1. NCBI lineage: Bacteria > Bacillati > Actinomycetota > Actinomycetes > Kitasatosporales > Streptomycetaceae > Kitasatospora > Kitasatospora sp. NPDC001664. Next base: position 18,035 of record NZ_JBSFGS010000055.1, on the reverse strand, counting down.
CGGGCGTCCGGGGCAAGTCTGCCGTATGGGTGGGTACCCGAATGGGCGCGACGCACACGGAGGCGTGGAAGGGCCGGATGATCAGGCAACCCATTCGATTTCTGATCGGCCCGGGCAGCCCCCTGATCCTTTCCGATCATCTGCCCGGTTCTCCTGACCCGTGTGGTTTCGGGGGTGTACGCCCGTTCCGGTAGCCTCACCGTGCCCGGGTGGCACGGGGGAGGGCCGTGCGGTACCGGCCGCGTTCGGGCCGGTCGTGACCGTCGCCTACGATCACAGCGGGAGCCGCCGACCCCGCCGCGGACCACCGGGCGGCACCACGCGGCACGATGCGGCACCACGCACCACCACCGCGACACCACGCAACACCACGAGTCAGGAGACACCGCATGATCGGCCTCGTTCTGGCCGCCGGCGCCGGTCGCCGGTTGCGCCCGTACACCGACACCCTGCCCAAGGCGCTGGTTCCGGTGGACGGCGAGCGGACCGTGCTGGACCTCACCCTCGGGAACTTCGCCGAGGTGGGCCTGACCGAGGCCGCCGTCGTGGTGGGGTACCGCAAGGAGGCGGTGTACGACCGCAAGGCGGAGCTGGAGCGCACGTACGGCGTCAAGCTCACCCTGGTCGAGAACGACAAGGCGGAGGAGTGGAACAACGCCTACTCCCTCTGGTGCGCCCGTGACCTCTTCGCCGAGGGCCTCCTGCTGGCCAACGGCGACACCGTGCACCCCGTCTCGGTGCAGCACACCATGCTGGATGGCTACCGCGGCCGGATCGCCGCCGGCGAGACCCCGGGCATCCTGCTGGCGCTGGACACCGTTAAGAAGCTGGCCGACGAGGAGATGAAGGTCGTCGTCGACCCGGCCTCCGGAATGCGCCGGATCACCAAGCTGATGGAGCCCTCCGAGGCCACCGGCGAGTACATCGGCGTCACCGTGATCGACCCCTCGGCCGCGGCCGACCTGGCCTCCGCCCTGCAGGCCACCTTCGAGCGCGACCCGCAGCTGTACTACGAGGACGGCTACCAGGAGATGGTCGACCGCGGCCTGCGCATCGACGTGCAGCCGATCGGCGAGGTCTCCTGGGTGGAGGTCGACAACCACGACGACCTGGCGAAGGCGCGGGAGATCGCGTGCCGGTACTGACCAGGCTGGTGCCCTCGCCGGTCTTCATGGAGATCCGCCCGGGCGCCCTGGACTCGCTCGGCGGCATCCTCGCGGACCAGCGGCTCTCCGCCTCGGGCCGGATCGCGGTCGCGGTCAGCACGGGCTCCGGGGCCCGCCTGCGCGAGCGCTTGGAGCCCGCCCTGCCCGGTGCCGACTGGTACGAGGTGGAGGACGGCTCGCTGGACGCCGCGGTGCGGCTCGCCGACCAGGTCCGCGGGCACTACGACGCGATGGTGGGCCTCGGCGGCGGCAAGATCATCGACGCCGCCAAGTACGCCGCCGCCCGGGTCGGCCTGCCGCTGGTCGCGGTGGCCACCAACCTGGCCCACGACGGCCTCTGCTCGCCCGTCTCCACCCTCGACAACGACGCCGGCCGGGGCTCCTACGGGGTGCCTGGGCCGATCGGCATCGTGGTCGACCTGGACGTCGTCCGGCAGGCCCCGCCGCGCTTCGTGGCGGCCGGGATCGGCGACGCCGTCTCCAACATCTCCGCCTGCGCGGACTGGGAGCTCTCGCACGTCCACACCGGTGAACCGGTCGACGGACTGGCCGTCGCGATGGCCCGGACGGCCGGCGAGACCCTGCTGCGGCACCCCGGGAAGCTGACGGACGGGGACCTCCTCACGACGCTCGCGGAAGCCCTGGTACTGTCCGGCATCGCGATGAGCATCGCGGGCAGCACCCGGCCCTCCTCGGGCGCCTGCCACGAGATCTCGCACGCCCTGGACGTGCTCTACCCCAAGCGCTCCGCCCAGCACGGCGAACAGGTCGGCCTCGGCGCGGCCTTCGCCACCTTCCTGCGGGGCGAGCGCGAACTGTCGGCTCTGATGGTGGACCGGTTCCGGTTCCACGGCCTGCCGGTGACGGCAGATCAGATCGGCTTCACCGAGGCGGAGTTCACCGAGGCGGTGCACTACGCTCCGAACACCCGTCCGGGACGCTTCACCATTCTGGAACACCTCGACCTCTCGCCCTCAGACATCAGGGACTCGTACGCCGACTATGTCCAAGCCGTCAACAGCTGATCGCCCCCCGGTCGACCTGACCCGCCGCCCCTCGATCGAGGAGCTGCGCGCGGTGATCCACCCCGAGGGCATGCTCCAGCGCAGGAGCGCCGAGCACTGGGCCGGGCGCCTCTACATGCGGAAGATCTCGCTGAGGATCACCCGCGTGCTCTCCACCGTCACGGCGATCACGCCCAACGGCCTGACCTACCTGATGATGGTGACCGGCATCCTGGCCGGTGCCGCCCTGGTGGTGCCCGGCATCGCCGGCGCCGTCCTGGGAGCCCTGCTGATCCAGGTCTACCTGCTGCTGGACTGCGTGGACGGCGAGGTGGCCCGCTGGCGCCGGCAGACCTCGCTGACCGGCGTCTACCTGGACCGGGTCGGCCACTACATGTCCGAGGCCGCGCTGCTCACCGGTCTCGGCCTGCGGGCCACCGACCTGTTCCACCGTCAGGGCAGCGCCTCGCACTGGGAGTGGGCCTTCCTCGGCACGCTGGCCGCGCTCGGCGCCATCCTGATCAAGTCGGAGACCGACCTGGTGGACGTGGCCCGGGCCCGCAGCGGGATGACCGCCGTCGAGGACAGCGCCTCGGTGCCGCGTTCGGCCGGGGTGGCCAAGGCCCGCAAGGCCGCCGCCTTCCTGAAGTTCCACCGGCTGGTCGGCGCGGTCGAGGCCTCGCTGCTCATCCTGGCGGCCGGGATCGCCGACGCGGTGGCCGGCGATCTCTACTTCACCCGCCTCGCGGTGGTCGTGCTGGCCGCGATCGCGATGCTCCAGACCGTCCTGCACCTGCTCTCCATCGTCCTGTCGAGCAGGCTGCGATGAGCACCGTGACGAAGAGCGACGACTTCCGCCTCGGCGCCGTCATCATCACCATGGGCAACCGCCCCGCCGAGCTCAACGCCCTGATCGAGTCCGTCCGCGCCCAGGAGGGCCCGGCGGTCGAGCTGGCCGTGGTCGGCAACGGCGCCCCGCTGCCCGAGCTGCCCGCGGGCGTCCGCTCGGTCGAGCTGCCCGAGAACCTCGGCATCCCCGGCGGCCGCAACGTCGGCATCGAGCTGTTCGGCCCGGACGGCCGGGACGTGGACGCCGTCCTCTTCCTGGACGACGACGGCCTGCTGCCCCGCACCGACTCCGCCCGGATCCTGCGCGAGGCCTTCAGCTCCGACCCGGGCCTGGGGATCGTCTCCTTCCGGATCGCCGACCCGGACACCGGCGAGACCCAGCGCCGCCACGTGCCCCGGCTGCGGGCCAGCGACCCGATGCACTCCTCCCGGGTGACCACCTTCCTGGGCGGCGCCAGCGCCGTCCGCAGCGCGGTCTTCCCGCAGGCCGGGCAGCTGCCCGCGGAGTTCTTCTACGCCCACGAGGAGACCGACCTCGCGTGGCGGGCGCTGGACGCCGGCTGGTCCATCGACTACCGCGCCGACGTGGTGCTCTTCCACCCGACCACCTCCCCGGCCCGGCACGCCGCGTACTTCCACAACGTGGCCCGGAACAGGGTGTGGCTCGCACGACGGAACCTTCCGGCCCCTCTCGTGCCTCTCTATCTGGGAGTCTGGTTCCTGCTCACGGTGGCCCGCCGTCCCTCCGGGGACGCGCTCAAGGCCTGGCTGGGCGGGTTCCGGGCCGGCTGGCGCGAACAGTGCGGTCCGCGTCGTCCGATGCGTTGGCGTACGGTGTGGCGATTGACCCGTCTGGGCCGACCGCCGATCATCTGATCGCAGAAAATCTTCCGGCGACCCCCGTCGTCGGACCGGTACTTCCCCCCGTTGATCCCGGTGGGTCAGACCGGAACCGCCGCCGTTCCCCCGTCGGCGGCCCGGTCTTCCGATCCCGTGAAGGACGAATGTGTCGACAGTGAGTGACCCGGTCAACTTCTCCGCACCCAGCGGCGTTGACGCGGGTCTGACCCCGAAGCAGCTCGTGGCCAAGTACGGCCTGACCGTGAGCGGCAAGCGGCCCGGCCTGTTGAGGTACGTGCGCGAGCTGTGGTCGCGGCGCCAGTTCATCATGGCGTTCGCCACCGCGCGGCTGGTGGCGCAGTACACCACGGCCAAGCTCGGCCAGGTCTGGCAGGTCCTCACCCCGCTGCTGAACTGCGCGGTGTTCTACCTGGTCTTCGGCGTCATGATGAAGTCCGGGGAGTCGATCGACCCCTACATCCCCTGGCTCTGCATCGGCGTCTTCGTCTTCCAGTTCAGCCAGAGCGCGGTGCTCTCCGGCACCCGGGCGATCTCCGACAACCTCGGGCTGATCCGCGCGCTGCACTTCCCCCGCGCCAGCCTGCCGATCGCCTTCACCGTGATCCAGCTCCAGCAGCTGCTGATCTCGATGATCGTGCTCGTCGGCATCGTGCTGTTCTGGCAGCCGCCGGCGATGACCTGGCTGCTGCTGATCCCGGCGCTGGCCCTGCAGTGCGTCTTCAACACCGGCCTCGCCCTGATCTTCGCCCGGATCGGCGCCAAGACCAGCGACATGGCCCAGCTGATGCCGTTCCTGCTGCGCACCTGGATGTACACCTCCGGCGTCATGTACTCGGTGCAGGGCGCGGTCGAGAAGTGGCCGACCATCTGGCAGGCGCTGTTCCGGCTGAACCCGGCCTCGGTCTACATGGACCTGATCCGCTACGCGTTCATCCCGAACACGTACAACAAGGAGGCGCTGCCGCCGCACGTCTGGGCCATCGCGGGTGGCTGGGCGCTCGTCGCCGGCCTGGTCGGCTTCGTGTACTTCTGGAAGGCAGAGGAGCAGTACGGCCGTGGCTGACACCGTGACCGACGAGACCCGAGGGGCCGTCATGAGCAAGACCCAGGACGCCCGGATCCCCACCGTGGTGGTGGACGACGTGCACATCGTCTACCGGGTGCACGGCGCCGGCTCGGGCCGCGGCAGCGCGACCTCCGCGCTCAGCCGGATCATCTCGCGCAAGCGCTCGCCCGCGATCCGCGAGGTGCACGCCGTCCGGGGCATCAGCTTCACCGCCTACAAGGGCGAGGCGGTCGGCCTGATCGGCTCCAACGGCTCCGGCAAGTCGACCATGCTGTCGGCCATCGCCGGTCTGCTGCCGACCGAGAAGGGCGCCATCTACACCAACGGCCAGCCCTCGCTGCTGGGCGTCAACGCGGCACTGATGGACGATCTGACGGGGGATCGGAACATCGTGCTCGGCTGCCTGGCGATGGGCATGTCGATGGCCGAGGTCAAGAGCCGCTACCAGGACATCGTGGACTTCTCGGGGATCAACGAGAAGGGCGACTTCATCTCGCTGCCGATGCGCGCCTACTCCTCCGGCATGGCGGCCCGCCTGCGCTTCTCCATCGCGGCGGCCAAGACCCACGACGTGCTGCTGATCGACGAGGCCCTGGCCACCGGTGACCAGAAGTTCCAGCGCCGCTCCGAGGACCGGATCCGCGAGCTGCGCAAGGAGGCGGGCACCGTCTTCCTGGTCAGCCACAACAACAACTCGATCCGCGACACCTGCGAGCGCACGATCTGGATCGAGAAGGGCGAGCTGGTCATGGACGGCTCGACCGACGACGTCATGAAGGAGTACGAGAAGGAGCACTGAGCCCACGGGGGCTGGTGGTTCCTTCAGGCGGAGGGGCCGGTGCCGAGCAGTCGGCGCCGGCCCCTCCGCCGTGTCCGGGTGGGCCGCCGGGCGTCGGCGGTGTAGAACGGGGGAGTGACGGAAGTGGCTTCAATGCAATCGGACAGTAGGACCGACGGCGAGACCCTCGGCAAGGCGGGGGCGGAGAACTTCCCGGTCGCGCCCGGCTTCCTGCCGGCCGCCTGGCGGGCGGACCTGATGGCGGTGTACGGCTTCGCCCGGCTGGTGGACGACGCCGGTGACGGCGACCTGGCCGAGCCGGAGAATGTGGCCGCGCTGCTCGGGGTCGAGGGGGGCCCGGCCGACGAGGGCTTCCGGCTCGCGCTGCTGGACGGGCTGGAGCGGGACCTGGACCGGGCCTTCGGGGCGGCCCTGGACAGCCGCGCCGAGCCGCCCCGGCACCCGCTGATGCGGGGCCTGGTCCCGCTGATCGACCGTCACCCGGTGACCCCGGAGCCGTTCCGCCGTCTGATCGAGGCCAACCGGGTGGACCAGACCACCTTCCGGTACGCCACCCAGCAGGACCTGATCGGCTACTGCACCCTTTCGGCCGATCCGGTCGGCCGCCTGGTGCTGGCGCTGGCCGGCAAGGCCACCCCGGAGCGGATCGCCCACTCGGACGCGATCTGCACCGGTCTCCAGCTGGCCGAGCACCTTCAGGACGTGGCCGAGGACCTGGGCCGCGGCCGGATCTACCTCCCGCAGCAGGACATGGAGCGCTTCGGCGTCACCGAGCGGGACCTCGCCGCGCCCACCGCGAACGCCCGGGTGCGCGAGCTGGTCGCCCATCAGGTGGAGCGCACCCGGACCCTGCTCGACCACGGAGCGCCGCTGGTGGGTACGGTGCACGGGAGGCTCCGACTGCTGTTGGCGGGATTCACCGCCGGCGGGTACGCGGCCCTGTCGGCGATCGAGGCCGCCGGGTACGACGTGCTCGCGGTGCAGGCGAAGCCGGACAAGCGCCGCCTCGCGGTCAAGGCGGCGGCAATCTTCGCGAAGGGAAGGTGAACGCCCGCGTGGCGGCATCACCACTGGCCCCGGCCCCCGTCATGGCGGCCTACCGGTACTGCGAGGCGGTCACCGCCCTCCAGGCCCGGAACTTCAGCTACGGCATCCGGCTGCTGCCCGAGCCCAAGCGGCTCGGCATGTCGGCGCTCTACGCGCTGGCCCGCCGGGTGGACGACATCGGCGACGGCGAGCTCCCGCCGGAGCAGAAGGCCGATCAGCTGCGGCAGACCCGGCTCCTGCTGGAGGAGGTCCGGCTCGGCACGGTGAGTGACGAGGACACCGACCCGATCAAGGTCGCGCTGGCCGACACCGCCCGTCGCTTCCCGATCGACCTGGGCGGCTTCGACGAGCTGATCGACGGCGTCGAGATGGACCTCCGGGGCGCCGAGTACAAGACCTTCGAGGAGCTCAAGGTCTACTGCCGCTGCGTGGCCGGGTCCATCGGCCGGCTCTCGCTCGGCGTGTACGGCTGCGAGCAGCCCAAGCTCGGCGCCGAGTACGCCGACACCCTGGGCCTGGCCCTGCAGCTCACCAACATCCTGCGCGACCTGCGCGAGGACGCCGCCAACGGCCGCACCTACCTGCCCACCGAGGACCTGGTGCGATTCGGCTGCGAACAGGGTTTCGACTTCGACCGGCCGCCGGTCGGAGCCGACTTCACCGGCCTGGTCGCCTTCGAGGCCGAACGGGCCCAGCAGGCCTTCGCCGACGGCCTGCGGCTGCTGCCGATGCTGGACCGGCGCAGCCGGGCCTGCACCGCCGCGATGGCCGGGATCTACCACCGGCTGCTCGGCCGGATCGCCGCCGAACCCGAGTCGGTCCTGCGCGGCCGGGTCTCGCTGCCGGGCTGGGAGAAGGCGTACGTGGCACTCTCCGGGCTCGCCGGAGGGCGTTCTTGATTCTCTCCGCGTTTATGTCACGCTGTGTCAGCACCCGGTCGCCGCACGGCGGTCGGGCACGGGCCGGCCACGACCACCGAAGGGGAGGCGCGAGATGACGGCAGGGCACGACCGGGAGCTCACCGCCGTGGTGGTCGGCGGCGGTCTGGCGGGCATCACCGCCGCGCTGCGGCTGGCCGAGGCCGGCCGGCGGGTCACCCTGGTGGAGGCCAGGCCCCGCCTCGGCGGCCTCGCCTTCTCCTTCCGCCGCGGCGAGCTGACCGTCGACAACGGCCAGCACGTCTTCCTCCGCTGCTGCACCGCCTACCGCGGCCTGATCGACCGGCTGGGTGCGGGCCGACTGGTGGACGTCCAGCCCCGGCTGGACGTCCCGGTCCTGTCGGTCTCGCCGGACGGGCGCCGCACCCTGGGCCGGCTGCGCCGGGCGGGCCTGCCCGTCCCGCTGCACCTGGCCGGCAGCCTGGCCTCGTACCCGCACCTGACCGCCGCCGACCGGCTGCGGGTGGTGCGGGCCGCGCTGGCCCTCAAGGGGCTGGACCTGGACGATCCGGGCCTGGACCGGATCTCCTTCGCCGAGTGGCTGCGCGCCCACGGCCAGACCCCGGCCACCACGGCCGCGCTCTGGGACCTGGTCGGCGTGGCCACCCTGAACGCCACCGCCGAGCAGACCTCGCTGGCGCTGGCCGCGATGGTCTTCAAGACCGGCCTGCTCTCCGACCCGGGCGCCTCCGACATCGGCATGGCCAAGGTGCCGCTCGGCGACGTCCACCACGACCTGGCGCTGGCCGAGTTGGAGCGGGCCGGGGTCTCGGTGCGGCTGCGCGCCCGGGTGGCCGAGGTGAAGACCGCCGAGCAGCACTGCGTCCGGCTGGAGGGCGGCGAGCTGCTCACCGCCGACACCGTGGTGCTGGCCGGCGCCCAGGAGTCGGCCGCCGCACTGCTCCCGGACGGCGCGCTGGAGCACCCCGAGCGCCTGGCCGCGCTCGGCCACGCGCCGATCCTCAACGTGCACGTGGTCTACGACCGCAGGCTGCTGAAGCAGCCGTTCTTCGCCGCCCTCGGCTCGCCGGTGCAGTGGGTCTTCGACCGCACCGCGCACTCCGGGCTGGACGTGCCCGGCGCGCAGTACCTGGCGCTGTCGCAGTCGGCCGTGCAGGACGAGATCGACCTCCCGGTGGCCGAGCTGAGGGAGCGTTACCTGCCCGAGCTGGAGCGGCTGCTGCCGGCCGCCCGGGGCGCGGAGGTCCTGGACTTCTTCGTCACCCGGGAGCGGACCGCGACCTTCGCGCCCGCCCCCGGCACCGCGGCCCTGCGCCCCGGCCCGGTCACCCGGGTGCCCGGCCTGCTGCTGGCCGGTTCGTGGACCGCCACCGGTTGGCCCGCGACCATGGAGGGGGCCGTCCGCAGCGGTCACGCGGCCGCCGACGCGGCCCTGGCCGGAAGGCGCCGTCCGGTGGACCGGAGTGACGGAAGGTGGCCTCGATGAGTCTGGGGCCGGGTAGAACTGACACCGCACCAGAGCGGCCTCGCGTGCCGTTCGCACCGTTCGCAGGACAGGGAGAGGGAACGTACGTGGAGCCTCGCAGCGGGACCGGTTCGGTCCAGGACGCGCCGGCCGCACTCCCGGTGCCGGAACTGCTGGCCCGGGGCCGCGCCCTCTGCACCCCGCCGCTGCGCGCCGCCGTCGCCCGGCTGGCCGCACCGATGGACACCGTGGCGGCGTACCACTTCGGCTGGATCGACCGGGACGGCACGCCCGTCGCGGGGGACGGCGGCAAGGCGGTGCGCCCGGCGCTCGCCCTGCTCTCGGCGGAGGCCGTCGGCGCTCCGGCGCAGGTCGGCGTGCCCGGTGGCGTCTCCGTCGAACTGGTGCACAACTTCTCGCTCCTCCATGATGACTTGATGGACGGTGACGAGACGCGCCGGCACCGGGCCACGGCCTGGACGGTCTTCGGCCCGGCCCAGGCGATCCTGGTCGGCGACGGCCTGGCAGCCCTGGGCACCGAGGTCCTGCTCGACGCCGCGGTCACCGGCACCGCCTCCGCCGCCGACGCGGCCCGTGCGGTCCGGCTGATCACCACCACCACCCGGCAGCTGATCGACGGGCAGGCCAAGGACCTCTCCTTCGAGCACCGCGACGTGGTCACCGTCGAGGAGTGCCTCGACATGGAGGCGGGCAAGACCGGTGCCCTGCTGGCCGCCGCCTCCGCCATCGGCGCGGTGCTGGCCGGGGCCGACGACCGGGTCTCGGACGCCCTCCAGCGCTACGGCATGCACGTCGGCCTGGCCTTCCAGGCGGTGGACGACCTGCTCGGCATCTGGGGCGCCACCGAAGTCACCGGCAAGCCGCACTGGGGGGACCTGCGCCAGCGCAAGAAGTCCCTCCCGGTGGCCGCCGCGCTCGCCGAGGGCGGCGCCGCCTCCCGCCGGCTGGCCGCCGAGCTGGCCGACCCGAGCGGCCGCGGCGAGGAGGGCGAGGACCAGCTCGCCGCCCGCGCCGCGCTGATCGAGCAGGCCGGCGGCCGGGCGTGGACCCAGCAGGAGGCCCGCCGGCAGCACCGGACCGCCCTCGCCGCACTGGACGAGGTGCCCATGACCGACGAGGTGCGCCAGCGCTTCGTCGCACTCGCCGAATTCGTGGTGGTACGAGAGAGGTGACGTTGACGTGACAGCAACCGCGGACGGCCGGCTCGACCCTGAGTACGATCCCGAGCCGGCCGCGGTGGGCGAACGCCCGCCGGTCACGGACCGGTTGACCGGCCGTCAGACGACGGTCGCGACGGCCCCCGCACCGGGGGCCGGGAGGCGGCAGGCCGAGGGGCCGGAGCGGAGCGGTCCGCTCGATCCGGCCCAGGCCCTGGCCCGGGCCACCGCCGAGCTGTTGTCACGCCAGAGCCCGGACGGCTGGTGGAAGGGCGATCTGGAGACCAACGTCACCATGGACGCCGAGGACCTGTTACTGCGTCAGTTCCTCGGCATCCGCGAGCCGGAGCAGACCGCGGCCACCGCGGCCTGGATCCGCTCCCAGCAGCGCGAGGACGGCACCTGGTCCACCTTCTACGGCGGCCCGCCCGAACTGTCCACCACCGTCGAGGCCTACGTCGCGCTCAAGCTCGCCGGCGACGACCCCGGCGCACCGCACATGGCCGCCGCAGCCCGGTACGTGCGGGAGCGCGGCGGCATCGCGGCCAGCCGGGTGTTCACCCGGATCTGGCTCGCGCTGTTCGGCTGGTGGCCGTGGGAGCGTCTGCCCGAGATGCCGCCGGAGATCATCTTCCTGCCCCGCTGGCTGCCGCTGAACATCTACGCCTTCGGCTGCTGGGCCCGGCAGACCATCGTCCCGCTCACCGTGGTCTCGGCCCACCGCCCGGTCCGCCCCGCCCCGTTCGACCTCACCGAACTGCACACCGACCCGGCCGACCCGTACCCGCTGCGCCCGCTGGCCCCGCCCACCGGCTGGGACGGCGTCTTCGAGCGCCTCGACCTGGTCCTGCACGCGTACCACAAGCGCGCCCTGCGCCCGCTGCGCCGGGCCGCCCTGGCCCAGGCCGGCCGCTGGATCGTCGAACGCCAGGAGGCGGACGGCTGCTGGGGCGGCATCCAGCCGCCCGCCGTGTACTCCCTGATCGCCCTCCACCTGCTCGGATACGACCTCGAACACCCCGTCATGCGGGCCGGGCTGGCCGCCTTCGACCGCTTCACCGTGCACACCGAGGACGGCCGCCGCTGGCTGGAGGCCTGCCAGTCCCCGGTCTGGGACACCTGCCTGGCCACCATCGCGCTGCGGGACGCGGGCCTGCCCGCCGACCACCCCGCGCTGGTCTCGGCCGCCGACTGGATGCTCGCCGAGGAGATCCGCCGCCCCGGCGACTGGTCCGTCCAGCGCCCGCGGCTGGCGCCCGGCGGCTGGGCCTTCGAGTTCGAGAACGACAACTACCCCGACATCGACGACACCGCCGAGGTGGTGCTCGCCCTCAAGCGGGTCGCCCACCCGGACCGGGCGCGGATCGACGGTGCGGTGCGGCGGGGCGTCGAGTGGAACCTCGGCATGCAGTCGCGCAACGGCGCCTGGGGCGCCTTCGACGTCGACAACACCAGCACCCTCCCCAACAAACTGCCGTTCTGCGACTTCGGCGAGGTGGTCGACCCGCCCTCGGCGGACGTCACCGCGCACGTGGTCGAGATGCTCGCCGAGACCGGCCTGGCCGGGGACCGGCGGACCAGGCGCGGCATCGACTGGCTGCTCAAGAACCAGGAGGCGGACGGCTCCTGGTTCGGCCGCTGGGGCACCAACTACATCTACGGCACCGGCTCCGTCCTGCCCGCCCTGGTGGCCGCCGGGATCCCCGGCTCGCACCCCGCCGTCCGCCGCGCGGTGGACTGGCTGGCGGACCGTCAGAACCCGGACGGCGGCTGGGGCGAGGACATGCGCTCCTACGAGGACCCGGTCCGCTGGTCCGGGCGCGGCGACTCCACCGCCTCGCAGACCGCCTGGGCGCTGATGGCCCTGCTGGCGGCGGGCGAGGGGCCGGACGGGGCGCGCAGCGAGGTGGTCGAGCGGGGCGTCCAGTGGCTCTGCCGCACCCAACTGCCCAGCGGCAGCTGGGACGAGCCGCAGTTCACCGGGACGGGCTTCCCCTGGGACTTCTCGATCAACTACCACCTGTACCGCCTGGTCTTCCCCGTGACGGCTCTCGGACGGTACCTGCACGGCAGTCCGCTGACGGGAGGCGGAGCATGACGGAGTGTGCGCTGCGCGCGGCGGGTACCGGGCCGCTCTCCCCGGTTCCCGGCCCCGGCTGGTACCCGCACGGCAGTCCGCTGACGGGAGGCGGAGCATGACGGAGTGTGCGCTGCGCGCGGCGGGTACCGGGCCGCTCTCCCCGGTTCCCGGCCCCGGCCGGTACCCGCACGGCAGTCCGCTGACGGGAGGTCACCGATGAGGCACGTCGCACCGCTTCCGCCCAAGGGAGCCGCCCCGGACGGTCCGCTGCTGGTCGTCTGCGCGCTGGGCCCCGAGGTCTGGGCGCTGCGCGGCGGCGACTGGAGCGGGACCCCGGCCGTGCTGCTCCGCACCGGTATGGGCCGGGCCCGGGCACGGAGGGCGGTCGGCGGGCTGCTCACCCGCCCGGGCTACGGGGCGCTCGCGGTGGCCGGCTTCGGCGCCGCCCTCGGGCCGGGCGTCCTGCCCGGGGACGTGATCGTCGCGGACTCGGTGCGGGACGCCGAGGGTGACGCCTGGTCACTCGACTCCGCCCCCGCCCTGGCCGCCGAACTGCGGGCCCGCGGCCTGACCGTCCACATCGGCCCGCACCACACCGCCGACCACGTGGTCCGCGGCGCCGAGCGCAGCGACCTGCACGCCACCGGCGCCCGCGCCGTCGACATGGAGGCCGCCGCCGTGCTGGCCGCCCGGGCCGAGGCCGGCTCCGGGCTGCCGGCGGCGGTGCTCCGGGTGGTGGTCGACACCCCCAGCCGGGAGCTGCTGCGGCCCGGCACCCTGCCCGCCGGGCTGCGCGCCTGGCGGACCCTGCGCGCCACCGTTCCGGCCCTCGCGGCCTGGCGGCGGTCGGTGGCCCGCGACGAGCTGAAGAACCGTGCACCACAGTCATCGACGCTCCCTCAGGAGGCGAGCTAGCCATGGCAATGCCGCTGCGCCAGTCCGTGCGCGTCAGCACGTACCTGCTCCAGCAGAAGCTCAAGCGGAACAAGAAGTTCCCGCTCATCGTCGAACTGGAGCCGCTCTACGCCTGCAACCTGGCCTGCGAGGGCTGCGGGAAGATCCAGCACCCGGCGGGGGTGCTGAAGCAGCGGATGCCGGTCGCCCAGGCGGTCGGCGCGGTGCTGGAGTCGGGGGCCCCGATGGTCTCCATCGCGGGCGGCGAGCCGCTGATGCACCCGCAGATCGACGAGATCGTCCGGCAGTTGGTGGGGCGGCGCAAGTACGTCTTCCTCTGCACCAACGCGCTGCTGCTGCGCAAGAAGCTGGACAAGTTCACCCCCTCGCCGTACTTCACCTTCACCGTGCACATCGACGGCCTGCGCGAGCGGCACGACGCCTCGGTGGCCAAGGAAGGCACCTTCGACGAGGCGGTGGAGGCGATCAAGGAGGCCAAGCGGCGCGGCTTCCGGGTGACGACCAACTCGACCTTCTTCAACACCGACACCCCGCAGACCATCATCGAGGTGCTGGACTACCTCAACGACGAGCTGCGCGTCGACGAGATGATGATCTCCCCGGCCTACGCCTACGAGAAGGCGCCCGACCAGGACCACTTCCTGGGCGTGGAGCAGACCAGGGAGCTGTTCCGGAAGACCTTCGCGGGCGGCAACCGCCGCCGCTGGCGGCTCAACCACAGCCCGCTCTTCCTGGACTTCCTGGAGGGCAAGGTCGACTTCGAGTGCACCGCCTGGGGCATCCCGAACTACTCGCTGTTCGGCTGGCAGCGCCCCTGCTACCTGATGGCCGACGGCTACGTCCCCACCTACCGTGAGCTGATCGAGAAGACCGACTGGGACAAGTACGGCCGCGGCAAGGACCCGCGCTGCGACAACTGCATGGCGCACTGCGGGTACGAACCGACCGCCGTACTGGCCACCATGGGCTCCCTCAAGGAGTCCCTGCGGGCCGCCCGCGAGACCCTCGGCGCGCACTGACACCACCCTCGGGAGCCCGCTGCGGCGGGCTCCCGACAGGCGCACCGGCAGCGATGGCCGCAGGCTGGACACAGACCGTCACCAGCACGGACCGTCATCGCCCAGTACCGAGCCACGAGGTGAAGCCATGTCAGTCCTGTCCACCGTCCAGGGCCCCGCCGACCTCCGCCGCCTCTCCCCGCCGGAGCTCGCCCGGCTCGCGGACGAGATCCGCGAGTTCCTGGTCTCCGCCGTCACCAAGACCGGCGGACACCTGGGGCCCAACCTCGGTGTGGTGGAGCTGACCATCGCGCTGCACCGGGTCTTCGACTCGCCGTACGACCGCATCCTCTGGGACACCGGCCACCAGGCCTACGTCCACAAGCTGCTCACGGGCCGTCAGGACTTCGCCCGGCTGCGGATGCAGGGCGGACTCTCCGGCTACCCGTCCCGCGCCGAGTCCGAGCACGACCTGATCGAGAACTCGCACGCCTCCACCGCCCTCGGCTACGCCGACGGCCTGGCCAAGGCGCACCAGCTGCTCGGCACCCCCGGCCGGCACACCGTGGCGGTGATCGGCGACGGGGCGCTCACCGGCGGGATGGCCTGGGAGGCGCTCAACAACATCGCCGAGGCCGACCGCCCGCTGGTCATCGTGGTCAACGACAACGAGCGCTCCTACGCGAAGACCATCGGCGGCCTGGCCCACCACCTGGCCGCCCTGCGCACCGCCCAGGGGTACGAGCGCTTCCTGGCCCTCGGCAAGGGTGCGCTGCAGCGCACCCCGCTGGTCGGCAAGCCCGTCTTCGACGCGCTGCACGGGGCCAAGAAGGGCTTCAAGGACGCCTTCACCCCGCAGGGCATGTTCGAGGACCTGGGCCTCAAGTACCTCGGCCCGATCGACGGCCACGACCTGCTCTCGGTGGAGCAGGCGCTCCGTCAGGCCCGCGGCTTCGACGGCCCGGTGATCGTGCACTGCCTGACCGTCAAGGGCCGCGGCTACCGCCCCGCCGAGCAGGACGAGGCCGACCGCTTCCACGCGGTGGGCGCCATGGACCCGTACACCTGCCTGCCCGTCTCGCCCTCCTCCGGGACCTCCTGGACCTCCGTCTTCGGCAGCGAACTCGCCGCCCTCGGCGCCGAGCGCCCCGACGTGGTGGCGATCACCGCCGCCATGCTCCAGCCCGTCGGCCTGGCCCCGTTCGCCGCCGCCCACCCCGAACGCACCTACGACGTCGGCATCGCCGAACAGCACGCGGTGGCCAGCGCGGCCGGCCTCGCCACCGGCGGCCTGCATCCCGTGGTGGCCGTCTACGCGACCTTCCTCAACCGGGCCTTCGACCAGGTCCTGATGGACGTCGCCCTGCACCGCCTCGGCGTCACCTTCGTGCTCGACCGGGCGGGGGTCACCGGCAACGACGGCGCCTCGCACAACGGCATGTGGGACATGTCCATCCTCCAGGTCGTCCCCGGGCTTCGGCTGGCCGCGCCGCGCGACGCCGAGCAGCTGCGCGTCCAGCTGCGGGAGGCGGTGGACGTCGCGGACGCCCCCACCGTGGTCCGCTTCCCCAAGGGCGACCTCGGCCCCGAGGTCCCCGCGATCGAGCGGCTCGGCGGCGTCGACGTGCTGCAACGCACCGGCCCCGCACCGGAGATCCTGCTGGTCGCGGTCGGGGCGATGGCCCCCGCCTGCCTGGACGCGGCCGCGCTGCTGCTCGCCGAGGGCTTCAGCTGCACAGTGGTGGACCCGCGCTGGGTCAAGCCGGTCGACCCGGTGCTGCCCCTGCTGGCCGCCGAGCACCGCCTGGTGGTCACCGTGGAGGACAACGGCCGGGCGGGCGGCGTCGGTTCGGCCATCGCCCAGGCGATGCGGGACGCCGGCGTGGACGTGCCGCTGCGCGACCTCGGCATCCCCCAGGAGTTCCTGACGCACGCCGGGCGGGGAGAGATCCTCGAGGAGATCGGCCTGACCGGGACGGGCGTCGCCGCCCAGGCGGCCGTCTTCGCCAAGCAACTCCTGCGCCCCCAGAACCCCGCACGCGGGGAGAACCCGAACCGCGAACCCGACCAAGGAGCGAACCAGCACCATGCCGGCTGACCGTCTCGACCTCTCCGCGCTGATCGCCGAACGAGGCTCCGAACGCTACGAGTTGCAGGCCAAGTACCTCAACCCGCAGCTGGCCCGGATGCTGCACACCATCGGCTTCGACAAGTTCTACGAGCGCGCGGAGGGGGCCTACTTCTACGACGCGGAGGGCAACGACTACCTCGACATGCTGGCCGGCTTCGGCATCTTCGCCCTCGGCCGCCACCACCCGGTGGTCCGGGCCGCCGTGCAGGACGTGATGGACCTCGGACTCCCCGACCTGGTCCGCTTCGACTGCTCCCCGCTCCAGGGCCTGCTGGCCGAGCAACTCCTCTCCTTCACCCCGGAGTTGGACCGGGTCTTCTTCGGCAACAGCGGCACCGAGGCGGTCGAGACGGCGCTGAAGTTCGCCCGCTACGCCACCGGCAAACGGCGGGTGCTCTACTGCGACCACGCCTTCCACGGCCTGACGACGGGCTCGCTGTCCGTCAACGGCGAGAACGGCTTCCGCAAGGGCTTCGACCCACTGCTCCCCGACACCGCCATCCCGCTCGGCGACCTCGGAGCCCTGAAGAAGGAGCTCCGCAAGGGCGACGTCGCCGCCCTGATCGTCGAACCGATCCAGGGCAAGGGCGTGCTCGCCCCGCCGCCGGGCTGGCTGCTCGCCGCCCAGCAACTGCTGCACGAGCACAAGGCCCTGCTCATCTGCGACGAGGTGCAGACGGGGATCGGGCGGACGGGCACCTTCTTCGCCTACCAGGCCGAGCCGGGCGTGCGGCCGGACCTGGTCTGCGCGGCCAAGGCCCTGTCGGGCGGCTACGTCCCGGTGGGGGCGACCCTGGGGAAGGGCTGGATCTTCGAGAAGGTGTACTCCTCGATGGACCGGGTGCTGGTGCACTCGGCCAGCTTCGGCTCCAACGCCCAGGCGATGGCGGCCGGCCTCGCCACCCTGCACGTGATGCGGGAGGAGGGCGTGGTGGCGAACGCGGCGAAGGTCGGCGAGCTGTTCCGGACCAGGCTGTCGGCGCTGGTGGACAAGTACGAGCTGCTGGCGGAGGTGCGGGGGCAGGGGCTGATGATCGGCATCGAGTTCGGCCGGCCCAAGTCGCTGAAGCTGCGGACGGGTTGGACCGCACTCCAGGCGGCGCGGAAGGGTCTCTTCGCCCAGATGGTGGTGGTCCCGCTGCTGCAGCGCCACCGGATCCTCACCCAGGTGTCGGGCGACCACCTGGAGGTCATCAAGCTGATCCCGCCGCTGATCATCACGGAGCGGGAGGTGGACCGGTTCGTGACCGCCTTCGAGGAGCTGATGGACGACGCCCACCGGGGGAGCGGCCTGATGTGGGACTTCGGGCGGACGCTGGTCAAGCAGGCGGTGGGGAGCGGAGGACGGTAGGTCCTGCTGAGTGATGGTGGTGCGGGCGCTTCTGTTGCAGGACCGGGACAGGGGCGCCCGCTCCGTGCGATCCCTCGAACACTATGATCGCTGCACGTTTGGTTGATCGTCAGTAACGGGGGATGACGAAGTGGCGCTCATGTTGCCGGACAGCGTCGAGTGGGTTCTCGAGATGCTGGGCTTCGACTGGCCGACGGCGAATGAGGACAAGCTTCGTGAGTCGGCG
>NZ_JBSFGS010000054.1:0-22333 GCF_053596675.1 Kitasatospora sp. NPDC001664 | reverse complement strand
GCACGACGGCGCAGCTCAGGCGGGTAGGAGGAGGGACGTGCCATGACTCGAATCCTTACACGAAATCGAGTCTCCACTGAACACGGGGCGGTTCAAGATGACGAGGCGGTGGGAGATGTTCTTGATGGAAGAGAGTTCGGAGAACGTGGGCGTCAGAAGTCTGGCCCAGGCCGGAATCTTTTCCGAGTTCTCCCTAAGGTAGGCGACACAGCCTTCCGGTACGCCACTTCCTGGGGCGAGCCGGACCATTCCCTGTGTGCTGCCAGGACGGTACTGCACCCGAAATGCAAGGTCATAGGATTCGAGTCCCTCGCGGAGGAGGAAGCAGTTGAATCTCAGCTTGGATTTGGCTTGCTTCATGCAGCCTCCAGAGGTGACGGGGAGGCCTAGGCTAGGGTCTGGTGCTTCTTGGTTCAACCATCTTTTCAAAAGAGGCCTGAACCTAATTCTGGCTGCGTACTGACAACCTCGCCAGGCGGTGAGGTCACCGGCACCGAGGCCCGCCACGCCGCTGACGGATCACCGGGTCATGCTGGGTGGGTTGGCTCGTTGTCGCCAGTGGCGTTCCTGGTCGCGTCGGGTGCCTGTCTGCTGGCGGTGCCTGGGGTTGGGGTGAGGTGTAGCAGGACACGGTGCTGTTTCGGGGGTGTTCGGCTGGATCTGCGCGTGTGGGGTGGCTGCGTCGTTACGCTCGCGGGCGAGTAGGCCCCCGTCCGGTATGCCGTCCAGGAGGAACTCGTGGGTCGTCAGAAGCCTGGAAAGCCACGCCGTCGCAGCGGGCGGGATCCGCACCGCCATCCTGGCATCGTCGTGAACGACGGTCCGCATCCTGACGGCTGGAACACGGATGCCGCTCTGCTGGAGACCGTCACCGGTGCCGCGCTCGCGCGCTGCACCTCCTGCCAGGACGTGACGCTGACGCTGCTGGTCGAGGATCCGGTGACCTGCGCCCGTCTCGTGGAACTGGCATGCGAGGCGATCATTGAGCGGCAGGGAAGCCTGCCGCGCAACCAGACCGACCCTGACGCTCCCGGCTTCGCCAGCCTGGCCTTTCGCCGCCTCGCCCGCGCCGGGCAGGGCGCGACCACCCGCGGCATGTACCAGGAGTGCGAGCAGATGACGGGCGAGGAGCGGCGCGCGGCCGCCAACACCGCCCTCGACACCCTTGTCGGCTTCGCCTCCCTGCCTCCTGGGCTGATCGACCAGTTGAAGAGGGCGGCCGTGGACGCCGCCAAGCGGAGGAACCCTTGACGCCCTGGCGGGTACCGCCGGCCCCGACCTGCCTGTGAAGCCGCACCACCACCATCAGCAGTACCCACACGGCCAGCGGCCGGGCCAGCGGTTGACGGGTGGTCAGGCGCGGCTGGTGAGGGTCCAGCCGTTGGTGGCGGGGGTGAGGCTGGTGGTGTGGAGTTCGCCGAGCTGCCAGGGCAGGCAGGAGCGTTCGCCGAGGGTGGTGTCGAGGTCGTGGCCGGTGGGTGTGCCTGGTGCGGGTAGCGGGCGGTGGCGGCCTGGTGCGGGTCGTGGGGGCGGGGGAGTGGCCGGTGCGCGTTTGCGGGGCGGGGATGTGCGGGGGTGGTGGGAGGCCCAGATCGCCAGGGTGTGCAGGGCGGGGTCGGCGGGGATGTCCCAGGTGTCGATGAGGTCGGCGGTGCGGGCCAGCCAGGCGCCGTCGTGTTCGTCGGCGAGGGTGTGGCGAAGGCGTCTGCGTTCGCGGGCGGCGAGGGCCTGGGCGAGGCGGACGGCTTCGGGGTAGAACAGCAGGGGCGCGACGCGCAGGTGGTCGTGGCCGGCCGGGCCCAGGGCGAGGCGGCGGGTGTGCCATGCGGGTGAGCGCAGGCTCGGCAGGTTCCACCAGCACGAGAGCAGGGCGTAGGCGTCGGCGAACGCGGCGCGCCCGCCGGCTCCCAGCCGGCGCTCCATCAGCAGCCGTTGCCGGTGCGCCTCGATGACCTCCGGGAGGGCGGCCAGGGCGATGGCGCCGGTGCCGGGTTCGCGGCGGTTGTCGAGCCAGCGTCCGTGCCGGGCACAGACCTGCCAGGTCGCCTCCGAGGCGAGGTAGGCATCCAGGGTGGTGCCTTTGACGCGGGCGCACAGCTCGCACACCCGCACCAGGTAGGAACCGGAGGCGTCCCAGGGCCAGTCCCACGCCGGGCCGTCCCCGGCCGCCAGCAGCCGTCGCGGGCGCAGGTTCGGCAGGGCGTGCTGCAGTTCGGCGATGCTGCGCCCGGCCATCACCGCCAGGCGCTCCAAGGCCGGGGCGTTGAGGTAGCCGTCGCTGTAGCGGGGATCGGAGGGCACCCCGTTCTTGCGGGCGCACGTGCCGAGCATCAGCCAGAACTCCTCGTCCGGGATGCCGTTGGCGTCCGCCAGCCGCCGGGCGAACGACCCGTTCGACTCCCCGCCGATGAACCGAACCGACAGTGCCAGCCGCCGGGCCGGCCGCAACGCCCTGCCCCTCCTGCTCCCGCCCGTCTGGCTCGAGGTCGCCATCGCGACATCCACCGCCTCTCCCGTACGACGGCCGCCTTTTGCGGCCCCGCTGCACGCCCCCTTCTACGCCACCCGGCCGCCGCACACCCGCCCCTCCACCCCAAGACACCCCTGCGCCAAGGACTTTGGCCGAAAACCCCGCACCCCGGCCACGCCGCCGCCCGACTGCCACTACAGTCCCCGCGGCCGTCAACGCTCATACCGGACAAGGATCTTGAATGAGGCTGCGCGAGCACCAGGTGCAAGCCCTCGCGGCGATCGCCGCTGCCGTGCTCGCCGGTGAGCGACGCATGACGGTGGTGGCCGCGTGCGGCGCGGGCAAGACCCTGATCGCCCAGCGGGCCGCGCACCGCCTGGCCCCGCAGGGGGCGACCCTGGTCCTGATGCCGACCCTGGCCCTGCTGACGCAGACCGCCCGCCGCTGGCGCGAAGCAGGCCTGCAGGGCGAGGTCCTGGGCGTGTGCTCCCTCAGCCAGGCCGACAGCGGCCTCCAACGCCACGAGGCGCGGATGCTGCAAGGCCCGGAGAGCCCCGCGGGGATCGCCGGGACGGTCCTGGCAGGCGGACCCGTCACGGTGTTCGCCACCTACGACTCCCTCGAGCGCGTCACCGAAGCCCACAGGCAGCACGGCCTCCCGCCCTGGGACCTGGTGATCGCCGACGAGGCCCACCGCACCTGCGCCGCGTTCGGCGACGGCTGGGGCCTCGTCCACGACGACGCGCAGGTCCCCGCCAAGACCCGCATTTACATGACCGCCACCCCCAGGATCTGGAACCCCGACGACTACACGCCCCAGCACCGCACACCGCAGCCCTCGCCGTTCATGGAAAGCCCGCCGATGGCGACCATGGACCACCGCGAGATCTTCGGCCCGACCATCTACGAACTCGGCATGCCCGAAGCCATCGAGCGCGGCATCCTGGCCGACTACCAGGTCGTCATGCCAGTCGTCCACGAGGAGGACCTCCACCCCCTCCTCGCCGCCCGCCTGCCCGGCACCAGCGCCCACCACAACGGACTGCGCAACGCCGCCATCCAGGTCAGCGTGCTGCGCGCGATCGCCGAACACGGCCTGCGCCGCGTCCTGGTCTTCCACAACCGCGTCGCCCACGCGCAGGAGTTCTCCCGCACCCTGCCCGAGACTGCCAGGCAACTGAGCGCGCCGCTGCGCATCGACGACCTGTGGGCACGGGCCATCCACGGCGAGCAGCCCAGTGATGAACGCCGCCTGCTGCTGGACGACTTCGGCTGCCCGAGTCGGCAGTGCGCGGTCCTGTCGAACGTGCGGGTCCTCAACGAGGGCGTCGACATGCCCGACGTCGACGCGGTGGTCTTCGCCGACCCCCGCTACAGCACCATCGACGCGCTGCAGGCCATCGGCCGCGGCCTGCGCCAGCCACCGGGTGCCGGCAAGAAGACCACCCTGATCATCCCCGTCTACCTGGGCAAGGACACCAAGGCATCCGACCTGCTGGAGGACCCGGCCTTCGGAGGCATGCTCACGCTGCTGCAGGCGCTGCGTGCGCACGACCGCTCGTTCATGGACCGCATCGCCCTGCCCGCCGGCTCACACCCGAGCCCGCGCCTGGAGAAGGAACAGAACCTCTACGCCCGGCCCGAGCGGGCCGCGCAACTCGCCCGCGCACTCGGTCTGAAGACCACCCTGCCCGCGATCGGCGACTGGAAGAAGGCCATCGCGGAGATGGAGTCCTACCGAAACAGTTTCGGGCACCTGGACGTGCCTCTCGACTACACGGCCCTCGGCGGCTTCGCCCTGGGGGAGTGCCTCGCCAATATCCGCCTGCGTTACCTGATGGACCGTCTGCCGGCCGCCCGCAAAGCCGCACTCGACGAGTTGGGCATGCGCTGGACCACACCCGTCACCACCTTCGAGACCATGCTCCAGCACGCCCGCCACCGGGCCGCCCAGATGGGGGACCTCACCGTCCCGGTCGACGAGGACCTCGGCGGCTACCCCCTGGGCAGGTGGCTTGCCACCCAGCGCAGAAGGGCGAAGGCCGGCAAGCTGCCCGCTGCCCACCAGCGGGCACTCGCCGGCATCGACCCGCACTGGAACCCGCCGTGGACCCAGGACTGGCAGCGCAGGTACAACAAGGCCAAAGCAGCGGTCACCGACTGCGGCGTGGAGCAGTTCCTCCACCACCGCGCGGCTTTGACCGGACGTCCGTCGTCGAGGGCGGCCGAGTACCGGGACTGGCTGGTCAGGCAACAGGAGAAGTTCTTCGACCTGCGAGAAGGCCAGCAGGACCTTCTCCTCGCGCTGGGCGTGCCGCCGCTGCCCGACAGCGTGTACGCCAACAGCGCCCAAGACGACGGGCGCCGCGCGTTCTACCGCCTCCTGGAATGCGCGGCGGTGTTCCTGCTCCGCGAAGGCCACCTCGACGTCCCCGACCGCCACCACGAGCCGCGCTGGGGCGCGACCGGCACCGACCGGGCCTTCCCCCTCGGGCCCCGCCTGCGCGAAACCCGTACCAGGGCTCAAACCCTCGACGACGAGCACAGCCACGCACTGCAGGCCCTCGAAACACTCGCGGCCAGGATCCGTCGCACCCATCGCGCCCGCGGCAAGGGAGGCGGCCGCTGAGCTCAAGCGGCCGGCCACCGCCGCACAGCCGACCACCCGCCCCGCACCGCGCGCGCCTTTCGAAGACGACGGCCCGGCCGCGAGGCGGGCCACCTGTCACAGCTGCTCGACGCGGCCCAGCGAGACCTCCTCCAGCAGCTCCTCGGTGATGCGCTCACGCTTCGTCAAAATCGCCCGCTGCGCGCCCTGGCAGATGAGGTGCGACAGGGCCCGCATGTAGCCGCGGCTGCGCGTGTGCAGGTACGGCGCCAGGGCCAGCAGGTCGCCGCGCTCGTGCCGGTACAGTCGCAGGTCCGCGTCGAACAGGTCGACGATACGGGCGAACTTCGCCAGCTCCTCGTCGCTGAAGCCGATCCGGCTGGTCCGCAGCACCCGGTGGTCACCCCACAGCTCCTCGCCCTCCTCCAGGTGAGTGTCGTTGTCACGGGTGAACGGATCCACGATGGAGCGCGCGTTACGGCCGCAGTAGACGAACGTCGCGCCGGTGTCCTCCTGGATCTGGTCCAGGAACTGGAACGCCTGCTCTGCCTCGACGGGCGTGCGCAGGCGTTCGATGCCGTCGACCAGTACCAGCAGGGTCCGCGCGTTGCGCATCGTCCGGATCACCGACTCGGTCGGGTCACCACTCTCGCGCTCCTGGCCGAAGTAACGGGCGAACGCACCCGCCCAGTTGCGCACGCTGCCGCGTACCGGCGGGGGTACGCTCAGCGACACCACCGGATGCCGGTTCTCATCGGCCCCGTACAACTCGCGCAGCCTGCGCTCCCAGTGCACACCGATCGCGTGCAGGATGGTGCTCTTGCCCGTGCCGCGGGGGCCGTCGAGGATGACCCCGACACGGCCGCGGGTGCGCTGGCGGTTCGCCCGGATCTGCTCGGCCACCACCAGCAACGCTCTGGCGATCGCTGGGCTGAGCACCGTCAGCATCATCCCGTGGTAGAGCAGGCGGGTGTCGTGGTCGGCGACGTCCGTTCCCTCAGGTGCGCAGTCCGCCAGGTCAGGAGGCAGTGTGCGGACCGCGGCACTCGCCCGCCAGGTGTGGCAGTCCTCTACCCACAGCGGAGCGGGCGGCTTCAGGAACAGCGGCCCCGCCGAGGGGACTTCGAGCAGCAGGCGGTTCTCAGCGCGCGTCAGGCGCTCTTGCTCGTCCATACGTGCCTATCTCCTTCTTCCTGCCGGCCCCGCGGATCCACGCGGCGCGAGAGGTGACGTGCCGTCAGCGGACCTCTCCAGCCGACGCGATCAGGTGACCAGCCCCTCGTCGCCGGCCTGGTCGAGTTCGGCGATGACCTTCCGGTAGCGGCTAGCGAGCGCCTGACCGGCCTGAGCCGCATCTGCGCCGTCGACCAAGGGGCGTTCCCCCAGCCGCAGGGAGAGGTCGGGCACGACGGCCGCTTGTTCCCAGTCGATGTCCCCGGCTGTGCCGGGCACCCCGCCGGCCGGAGCGAGGCCGGTGTCGGTCAGCGCCAGCGGATCACCAATCCTGGACGGGGACGAGGCGGTGAGGCCGGACCAGCGCGGCACGGTACGCCCGGCGTACGGGTCGAAGACCGGCGCGGGTGCTGCGGGCGGCGGGAGGGTGTAGCCATCGGGGACGGCGACCCGGCCTGCCCGCTCGGGACCCTGAGCGGCCCGCTCCAGCAGATCGGCCAGCGCCTGGGCGATCTCCTCCTCGTCCTTGACCCGGCCGCCCCGCTCCACGTGCTGGGAGGCGGCGACGTCCCACAGGAACTGCGTCCACGGCGCGTTGACCTTGTGCTGGTGCACCCAGGTCGCCTCCACCCACTCCGTCCGCCTCTCAGAGCGGTGGTCGCGCAGCCACACCTGCGAGGGATCGTTGGGGGAGTACCGCAGCTCCCACCGTCCACCCCGCTTTCCGCCCAGCCCGGAGTGCTTGCGGCGGTAGGGGTTCAGCCCCTTCTCGGGATCGCGCTCGGGATGGTCGTAGGTGCGGTTCTTGAACTGGATGCCCTGCTCGCCCACCCCCACCCACGCGGTCGGCAGCAGCCTCAGGTAGTCATCCTTATTCAGCGGGATCGGCAGGTAGCCGTCCGCAGCGACGCACGCGGCGTACATCTGGTTCGGCGTCAGCTCCGGCAGGTACGCGTCGTACGGGTCGGCGATCTCCGGATGCGGCTTGTTCTGCCACTCCAGCGCGATCCACTGCTGGAGCATGCCGTCGAGCTCCGCCAGGGTCCACAGCCGCTCACCATCCACGGTCCGCCGCACCCGCACCGGGTCATTGCCCGTGTAGGTGTTCACGTGCTGGCTGAACAGCGACTTGACCGCCCCGAACGTCCGCTCCACGACAGCCTTGTCCTGAGGAGTGCGGCGCCGGGCCGGCCGCACCGAGATCCCCAGGTACGCGCAGGCGTCGAAGAACGTCTGCCCGGCGAACACCGTGCCATGGTCGATCACGATCAGATCCGGCATGATCACCGGCCGGGCCGCCGCCTGCGCGAACCGCTCGTCAACGGCCACCAGCTCCTCGAACGGCAGATCGGAGACGCTGGCGTGGACAGCCGGATCCCACCCAGGACGCATCGGCACCGGGACCAGGCACTGCGCCAGCAACTCACAGGCATCCACCGCCTTCGTCGCCCGCCCCTTGGGCCGCTGACCCGACACCAGCCCGCCCCGGCCGTCTTCCTCCTTTCTCCCCTTGCTGCGCCGGGCCTGCTTGGGCCGCACGACCGCGGCGATGATGCTGCGGGTGGCCACGCACACCGCCGCGGTGAGCTCCACCCGCGCGGGCATCCCGTCATCGCCGAGAACCCACACGTCCAGGTCCGTCGAATCGATCTGCACCAGCTCACCGGGCATCGTCGCCGACGTCACCGAGAACGGCGGCACCGCCCCGAGCCCGCCACTTCGCCGCCTGCGCACCGCCCCAAGATCCCGAGCCTCCACACCCAGGCGCTTGAGCAGCTTGTACAGCGTCGGCTCCGCCGGAACCCGCACCCCCGGCCCGTGAATGGCACGCACTTTCCGCCGAAGCTGCTTGAACAGCTTGCGCGCGTCGCTGGGCGGATCCAGCCGCTGCTGCTGACGCTCCACCAGCCTCATCAACTGGTCCACCACCAACGGATCGGTCAACCCGCTCTCACGCCTGGCCTTGGTGCTGCGCCCGTCCACCAGCGCCACCACGGTGCGCCGCCTGCGGTACTTCAGCCGCTTGGCCTGCACCGTCTGCCAGGACACCGACATCCCCAGCACGGCGTTCAGCTCGGCCGCCTTGGCCTGGTACCGCTCGATCAGCGTCGTGGACTGCGGGTCGTACTCCGGCCTGGGCCTCGAGCCAGGCGGCGCGCCGGGCAGCAGCCCGGTGTCGACCTCGATGACCGCCCGCTCCCACATCCGAGCCCTCTCGGCGGCTTTCACCGCAACGCCTTCCAACAGCGCGAAGTCGGGAAGCTCCTCCTGCGCCAGCGGATGGCCGGCGCCATCGAGGACCGCGAAGTCCGCAGCCGAGGCCAGTACCGCCAGCAGCACCGTCACCGGCGCCCGGGTCTCGTCCTCGCACGCCAGGTGCACCACCACCCCGTCCAGGCCGGCGACGCTGTACCGGCTCCCGCGCCAGCGCACCCGGTCACCGCGCACCAGCACCCCGCGCGGAGCGCTACGCGCCACCAGCACCGCCGCCCTGGGCCCGGCCTCCAGCGCGCTCAACGCTGCTCCACCGCGAGCGGTCGGCGAACCGCGGTCGGCTCGCTGTCGCCGAGCGGCCCCACCACCGTTCCGGCTCCCAACGGCAGGCCCCAGTCCACACCGAGCCGCCGGTGCCACAGCATGTGATAGAGCCTCGGCAGCGCCAGCATCCTCGGCACACCGCACCCCTCCACGCCCTCCAGCAGCGGCTGCGGCGCCGAGAACACCTCCGCCAACGCGGCCTCCACGCGCCTGTCACCGAACCGCGGATGCCGTCTGCGCGACACCCACCGCAGGTTCGCCAGCGCCACCTTCGAGGGCAGCTCCGGTGTCGCGAGCCGCCACCCCGCTTCCTGGCACGCCTGCCGAAGAACCTCCAGCTGCCGCTCGAACCGCGCACCCGGCCCGGCCGCGGGCGGGCAGGCCACCACCACCGTCTCCCCGCCCACGGTCCGCACGAAGAAGTCCGGCACCAGACTCCGCTCCCGGCCCCGCTCACGCCACAGAAGCCGCGCCGACCAGGCACTGAGATCGGTGACCCCCGGATTGAAGTCCAGCAGCATCGCCGTCGAGAGCACATCCAGCGACCGGCAGCCCACATGCCGACCGGTCGTCGCCGACCACCACCAGGTCACGATGCTGCACTGCGCCGGATGCCGCGACGGCCTCCACACCTCACCACGTTCCGCCAACGGCACCCCGGCGAGCCGCTCGGCCGCCAGCGTCCGCCGCATCCCGCTCCGGTCCTGATGAAGAACCCGCAACTCGCGCGCCACAAAGCCCCCTTGGATGTCAGATCACATCCGGCCGCCCGTGAACGGCCCGAGAGAGATCTCGTAGCACGCGCACCGCCACGGCCGTTGCCCTCACCCCAGAAACACGACAAGTTCAAGCCAGCACTGCGAGCATTCCCTGGCAGTGCCGATGCCGGGAACTCCGAACACCGGCACCAGGGTTGTGGCACAATCATCACCCTCGCACTTGTGGGTGCGTGCCGCCCTGTATGGCCACCGCCTTGGGTGAACCGGGCCGCCGCCCGGACCACAATGGATGCACCCGGCACTGGTCCTGACCTTCCATCACATCCAGTGGTCTGCCGGAGACATCGCGCGGTGGGATGTGCTCCGCTCGTAGCAGGCCTGGATCGGAACGCGCATGACCGCCAAGACCCACCGCACCCGTCTGGCCAAGGCTCTCACCAAGGCCCGGCCCCTGTCCTATCAGAAGGCCCTGGC
The DNA here is from genome assembly GCF_053596675.1 of Kitasatospora sp. NPDC001664. Lineage (NCBI taxonomy): Bacteria > Bacillati > Actinomycetota > Actinomycetes > Kitasatosporales > Streptomycetaceae > Kitasatospora > Kitasatospora sp. NPDC001664. The sequence goes on along the minus strand of NZ_JBSFGS010000054.1, from coordinate 12,351 downwards.
GCACGTCGTCGCCTGTGGCGATGCGGGCCTCTTGCCCGCCAGGCTCGACCAGGACGGCATGAGTCAGGCCCTGGTCGTCCTGGAACGTCACCTGGACACGCCCGCTGTCGTCGAGTCAGCACCGGCTGCCCAGCGGGCCGTGGAACCGGTCGCCGCACCCTCGGCCAGGAAGCCGCCAATGTCGAAGGACCCGCGGTGCGTGGCGTTGTCGGACGCCCTGCTGCCTGTTCTGGAGTCCACCAGCCCGGAAGGGGCCGGCGGCTATGGTGGATCCCTGCAGGCCAACCTATCCCCGGCCGAGACCGAGGCGTTGGGCGGCCTCCCCCTGATCCGGGCCGCCCTGCGCCGTGCGGCCCGCCAACTGGGCTGGCGGGTGCAGACCGTGGGCCACGAGAGCGAGCACGTGGTGGTCGTGTTCATCCACGACACAAGGGAAGCCCCGGCCGAGTTCGCCGAGGCGCTGGAGCGCGACCGGCGCCGACAGGGCAGGGAGGCCGCGGAGAGGATGGACTGGTTCTTCGAGCGGCGGGACGTGCGAGAGCTCGGCCCTGGCCCGGTCGACCGGCAGAGTGCCCTGTTCCGGACGGCCGCCCGGGCAGTTCTTTCGAACCAAGCGTGAGTGGAGCAGGAGCCCTCAGGCCGCCCGACCCTGGGTGGGCAGGAGCGCCGCGACTACGGATGATCGCTGCGGCACGGGCGGATGTATCCCGGTCCACTCCGCAGCGATCACCGCAGGCGGCGCCTGTTCACCGGCCGGGTCCCGACACCCCTGCAGCGGCCGGCGGCCACCACCGGTATGCCATCACCCCTGCGATCATGAAGATTTGAGGAGCAGTGCACATGAAGCGCGAGCGGGCGACCGCGGTGCTGGTCGAGATGCTCGACCGGCTGGAGCAGGGGGCTTGGCCATTGAACCTGGTCGAGGAGATCCACCTGTTCGGGTCCTACGCTCGCGGCGCTCTGGAGGTGGGGGACGTGGATGTGGTCGTCGAGCACACCACCGACGCACGCTGGACACGGGAGTCAATCAACGCCCTCTGTGACGGCCGCGACAGCTATATGACGATGCGTCAGGCACTGCGGGGCAGCCGGCGCGGTGTCAGCTTCCAGTTCCAGGAGCGCAAGGCTCTCGAGAGCGAGGGGATCGAGCTCTCCCTGCTGTGGCAGCGCGGTGAGCCAGTTGCCCTGGCCCGGCAACGGCTGGCCGCGATCACACCCGATCCGGCCGCCAGGCGCGCACCCCGCGACCACGTCCTGCCCTCGTACAAAGCGGTCGCCGACCTGCTCCCACGACCAGTCCGCATCGACCTGCACCGCCTGTGCACCGAGGGCACCGCGACCGTGGCCGCGTTCCCTCTCCCCGACGCCTGGCCGGCCTCGGCCATGGCAGCCGCGCATGTTCAAGACCGCTGGGCCCTGAACAGCCCGCTTCGCCGCGCGGCGGCCGCCGCGCTCGCCCGCTTGGAGAGCACCGGTCAGGCACTGGAACGCGTCGAGGTCCACGGCCAGCACCTGGTGTACGGCACGGCGGACGAGGCCGTCGACTGCTTCGTCGACCTGGGCTGGCGCTACTGGCGGAGCGCGGAACGCTACCTGGACGAAGGCCAGGCATGGTTCGAGGTCCTGCCGACCACGGCCCGCCAGCCCTTGCACGCCCTACACGTGACTCCCGCCGCCCTGGCATAACGGGGTCGCGCCGGATCAGGGGCGCTGCTGGGGGTTGTAGTGCGCGAGAAGGTCGGCGAAGAACGCGGATCCGGCGTGAGCGCCGGGTCCGCCCGCGGCGCCTGCCCTCTCCTCGGCTTCCTGCTCGGCCTGGATCATCGGCCAGTTGGGACCGCCGCTCGCACTCACCCAGTGGGAGCCCTTCGATGCCTTCGCCCACCGCGGGCACATCCGTACCCACCTTCCCGCCCCGGCCAGCCGGGACACGGACGTGTCATGACCGAACCCACCCCACCCTCCCCGCTCATCCCGCCCGCGGCCCCGCGAGAGGCGGTGCCCGCCCTTCTTCGCCCGCCAGGCAGTGCCTCTGGCCGGGGCCCGGCCAGAGCTGACACGGTTGGCACCGTGCACGAAACAGACACCCAGGGCAGTGATCTGACGGCCCCGCAGCTTATCCACGCCAGGTGAGGTAGTGACCTGCCGCCGAAGGGCTTGCTGCGCAGTTCACCGAACCCGGCTGGAGCTACCAAGAGCAACTCCCCCCGAGTATGCCTGGACTGCGGAGATGCGCTGCACTCGCTGTTCCGCCCGTACGAGTCGGGCAGGCACCAGCGGCCAGCCCACGTGTGGCTCGGGCGGTAGAACGGCTTCTAAACTTCACTCCTCCACGGCGCCTTCGAGGAAGTCGTGGTAGCGGGCGAGAGCTTGGCCGAGCTCCGCGCGGCCCGGTGTGCCGGGCTTGGCTGCTTGCCACAGCTCGATGCCCGCCTCCTTGATCTGTGCGCTCCGGAACCACGCCACAGCGGAGTCGTCGGCGGTACCGGCGGCCGAGAGGACGGCGAGAACCCGGTGGGCGGCCTCAAGGTCCGGACGCCGGGCCGCGCGCCGCGCCACGGCGGTGACGTTGGCGATGTCCATGGTGCGTTCGAGTGTCTGGGCGGTCAGGTCCAGCCACAGCGCGTCGTCCAGCGCGGCGTTGTAGGCGAAGTTCCCGGCGCTGTGCAGGTGGTCGGCCGAGCCGGGAAGGTCGAGGGTGAGAACGTCCTTCCACAACTCAACACCCTGCTCGATATCCGCCGCGTTCTCCGGTGCGACGGTGCGGGGCAGGAGGAAGCCCGCCGCGCCCAGAAGCCGGGAGATCGCGGCCGGGCCGCCATCGTGAGTGGTGAGGAGAGCGAGGAACTCAGGGCGGCCGCCGAGGTCGGCTGGCCTAGCCAGGAGCAGGGCCGCGCAGTACTGCCAGAGGGTTGCGTTCGTTGTCTCGTCGCCGCTGGTGCCGCTCAGGTAGGCGGCGAGCTGGGACGGGGCGAGTCGCTGCAGGATCCGCAGGCCGGCAGCGTCGATGCTCGGTCGGGAGTTGATCCCGAGGAGCGCGGGCACGACCGCCTGGTCGAGGTCGAAGAGGGCTGCCTGGTGCCGGTCGACCCAGCGGGGCGCGTGCTGGATCAGGGCGGGGAGGTGCTGGCCGACGACGGCCAGGGCGCGGTTGTCGGTGCCCTCGTTGAGGATGCTGTCGAGCAGGGTCTCGACGGCCACTGTGAGTTCGGCCGGGCCCACGACGAACGTCAGGGCGTAGCGGATGAGGGTGTCGAGCGCGAGGCCGCCGATCTCCTGATGTGCGGCCGACAGCGGGTCGGCCACCGAGATGGCCGGCTCGGTCCAGGCGTGGACGGCCGCCTGCAACCAGTCGGTGACCGCGACCGAGATGTCCCCGAGGTCGATGCCGAGCGTCCATGCCTCGCTCAGCGCCAGGCACAGCGTCAGTTGCGCCTTCTGCCGGACCGAGTCCCCGATGCCGGGCGTGCCGGGCAGGCTCCACAGCGCTGTGATGACGGCCCTCGTGGTGGCTTCGCGGTCGGTGAGTGTGCACGGGTCGGCGGTCAGCGGGGCGTGTAGCGCGGCCAGGTAGGCCTGCTGTAGCCCGGGGTCTGCGAGGGCTGCGGTGACTGCGGGGACGTCGGCGGCCCACAGGGCCGGGTCGGTGGTGACGAGCTGCCCCACGACGATCCAGGCGTAGTCCGGGGATAGGGCACCGGACTGCTGCCGCTGCCGCAGGAGCGCGGCGGCTGCCGGCACCCCCTGGTCGATGGCCACGGCCGCGAGCTCCTGGGCGGCGGCCGTGAGGGTGTCGAGGTAGGGGACGAACCGAAAGCGCGGCAGCGGTCGGGCCGGGGCGGGCCCGAGCAGTTCAGTCACCGCGTCGACCACCAGCTGCCACGGGGCGAGCACCGACGCCGGGAGGACTGGGGAGAGCGACCACACCGTGGCCCAGCCACGCGGGGCCGGCACAGCCCAGTCGGCAAGGGCGCTTCGGCCCGCGTCGAGGTCGGCCCCGGCCGGGGCGGGGCCAAGTGCGGCTGCGAGCTCCGCCTCCAGCCCGGGCACGACCTCAGGCGGGCAGCGGTCGAGGGCGGCGGCGAGAAGGTCGGCGGTGTCGGCACCGACCATCACGACGTCGCCCAGGCGCTTCAGGGTGCTGCGGGCAGCTGCGAGCCAGCTCTGGGAGGCATCGGAGCCGTCGTGCTGCTGGGGGATGGTCTCCAGCAGGTGCGCGGCCAGCACCCTGTCCGCCCACCGGCCGGGTCCCGGCAGGTCCGACCATCTGGCGGTGCGCTCGGCCAGGGGGACGCCGTGCTGGAACTCGGTCCGGGCGAAGTCGAGACGGGCGCGGACCGCGACCCGGGAGGCAGATGGGCCGAAGTCGTCGGCCGAGACCACGTGCCGCAGGTCGTCCACCCGGTCGAGGTCAGCCTGCTCCATCTCGGACGTCACGGCGGCCTCGACAACCGCCGTGAGCGCGCCGCGTACAGCCTGCACTACGGCCGCCTCCCCTGCACCGTCCGGCCCGTACGCGGTCCGGAGGAGCTCCCTCAGCTGCGCCTGGAGCTCCCAGTACTGCCCGGCGGGGTGCGCCACCACGTACAGCAGCACCCGCTTGGCCACCTCCACCCAGTCGGTGGTTCGCTCGCCGGTCGGGACGTTGACCAGCCACAGCACCAGCTGGCGCCACAGCGTCTCCACTGTGCCGTCCTGGCTCAGGAGGGCCCGCACCACGGGGGCGGAGGCCCCGCCGACGGCGCTGGCAACCCGCAGCAGACCATCCAGCACAGACGGGGCCGCGCCGGTGAACGCGTCTCGGTGCTTCTCGATCCAGGCCAGGACCCGCTGTGGTTCCACCTGCGCGACGCGCTCAAGGTATGGCTGGGCCGGCCATTGCTCGGCCTGGGGCAGCAGCCGCGCCTTGGCGACGAGGTCGAGCCAAGCGGGACTGACGGCGTTGGCGAAGAACCAGCGGGTCGCTCGGGGCTGGTGAATCGCGGCCACTGCGGCGGCGTCCTCAGCGCTCGGATCCTCGGTACGAGCCAGCGAGACCAGCAGCGGGGCCAGGGCTGGCAAGTCGAGCAGAAGCTGCTCCACATGCGCCAGCAGGTCGGAGAACAAGCGGCGGGTGCTCGCTTCGTCCTCGGCCCCGCCTCCGTGCAGGCTGCCGGAGGTGCGCTGGTAGAACTTCGCCCAAGCCCGGAACGCCTCCTCCTCGCCGTCTCCGGGAACGGCACTGGTGCGCTGGGTAACGATTTGGGCCAGCTGGCGGCGCCGAAAGCCGCCGCCGATCTGCTTCTCGCGCCCGTGGTAGGCCCATGCCTCCCGCAGGCGGTCGAGGCCGTCCGGGCGGGCGGCCGCTTCGGCCGCCCCAGACGCCTGGCGGGCCTGCCGTACGCGCCGCAGGATCTCGACAAGCGCCCGCTGGTCCGCGCCAGCGGGCAGGGCCTCCAGCTTCTCGGCTAGATCCAGGAGCTCGCGGAGTGCCTCGTACTCCGGCCGGGGGTCGGCCAGCGTTGGCAGCCGACCACTGGGGATGAGAATCAGCCGCCGAACGCTCGCTCCGAGGCCCGCCTTCGGCTCTAGGACGTCCGGGACATCGGCGGCGTCAAGCGCGACGAGCAGCTTGCCCAGCGGCGTCTGGTCCTGTTTCCCGGCCTGTTCGATGAGGGCCGCGATCTCCCTGTTGACCTGTTCCTGGGCGTCGCGTGGACCCTCGAAGTCCTCTCCAGCTTCCTTGAGGAGTGCATCCAGAGCGGACCGGCAGGCCGCCTGGACGGTCTCGAAGGGGCGAGGCCAGCGCTCGGGCTCCTGGAGCATCTGGTCAGCGGTGCGGAGGTGGGCCAGCGCCCGCTCGCCGTTGGCTCCCAGCTCGGTGAGCGCCTCCGCCGTCTTGGACCCGTCTACGAGCCGGTCGGGGGCAACTTCCGCTCCAGGAGCGCCATTCGAGGTCACCGGAACACGCTAGCAGTGCCCAGCCACACGGCCAGCTTTCGCTGGGCAGCTGCGCCTGGGCTGCAGCTGCCCACCGCTGTGGGGTTCGGGTGGTACTGATAGACGAGAAGAGCGCGCGAGTGAGGAGCAGCGGTGGCAGACGCAGGCGAGGACCAGAAGCCGCTGCGCTTGAGTGCGCTGGTCAGCCGACGGCAGAGTGAACCGCTGCCGCCGCCGTTGGCGGCGGACATCCTGCCGTGCGGCAGGCTCTCCCCACCGGTGTTCGAGCGTCTGGTCGGCGAGACGATGTGGCTGGTGGACGGGATGAACGACATCCGCGGCTACGGGCGCTCCGGCCAGGACCAGGGCGGCCTTGACCTGATCGGCCGAAAAGACGGGAAGACGCACGTCTACCAGGTCCGGCGGATCGTCTCACTGAGCCCTGCTGCGCTGCGCATGGCGGTGACCGACTTCGCTGGCCCGTCCAGAACGAGCACCCCTCAGCCACAGTGGCAGAAGCGGCGCTTCGAAGCGGTCCGGTTCGTCCTGGCGGTCGGCTGCCAGGTGGAGAAGGACGACACCGCGGTGGAGGACGAACTCGTCGCCTTGCAGGACGCCTACCACGGCGACCTGGAGATCGACCTATACGATGCCCAGGCACTGACCCGCTTCCTGCGCGACCGGCCGAGCGTCGTGGGTGCCGTGTTCGGCCCCGAGTGGGCGAAAGCCCTGTACGGATTCGAACTCCCAGCCGCGCCGTCCTTGCCGAACGCCTACGCCTTGCTCAACGACCCCCTGGAACACTTGGACCTGGCACCCGCGCTGGCCCGGGCCGAGGAGATGGCTGCCACGGCACCCTTGGACGCGGCCACCCTGATGGCCGACCTCATCGGCGACCTCACCCACGCCGGCTACCACGCCCACGCCGAGGCGATCCGAGTGCGTCACAGCGAACTGCTGCAAGCAGCTGGAGAGCCGGAGCAGGCCCTTGTGGCCGCTGCGGGCATCCTGATGGACCGCCACGACGACGGCTTCCGCGCACAGCAGGAACTGGCACGAGCCAAACGCCTGGCTGCCGACTGCAACGGGGTCGAAGCACACCTGTACACCGTGTTGCAGGCCATCGACGACTGGTATGTCCAGGGCTACCACCTGGACCCGATCGTCAGCGCGCTCACCGAACTCACCGACGCCGGCGTCTCCTTGGCGGGACGGCTCGTACTCGCAGTCGCCGAGCAGATCGTGGTGGACGACGACCCCCTGGATGACCCGCGCAACCTGCAGGACCTGATGGGCCGTATCGCCGACACCCAGCCAGCCGAGATCCGGGTACGCATGCAGTGCTGCCTGGCTGACCTGGACATCCGCGCCGGCACACCGGCCGCCCAGGCCTACGCCGACCTGGCTGGCCGAGCCCTGAGCGGCCGCATCCACGAGCGGCTCGCCTCCCTAGCCCTCATGCGCCAAGGACGGGCGCTCGCCATGGACGACCAAGGACGCGACGCGGTGGAGTCCTACCGCAGAGCGGTCCTGGCAGCGATGCCCGCAGGCCTTGGCGCGGACGCCCGCTACGCCCTGCGCTCCATCTCGCTGCTCTCCCACCAGTTCTCCTTCGGCGCGGACGGCTTCGACCAGTCTGCGAAAGCCTTGCTGGGCGCCCGAACGATCGGAGCCCGCGAACAGGGCCTCATCCAAGGAGTCTTCGACCCAGCGGTCAGCGCGTTGGAAGAACTGCTCGATGACCATCCGCGGGCGGCCATCCGCGGGGCCCGGCGCTGGCTGTGGCAAGAGCGCCTCGGCGCAGGCCTGGTGGACGAGCGCCTCGCCCGCAAACGGCTGGGCGAGGCATGGGAGCGCGCCGAGCTCCCGGAGCCTGCTGTGCGGCAGTTCGTCCTCGCCGGAGAGCGCAAGAAGGCGGTAGCCGCCGCCAAGAAGGCAGAGCAGTTCCTCGCCGTCGCCCGCTTCCTCACCGTCGGCGCCCGGTGGGTGAAAGAGGCAGCCGCGGCAGTCCTCGCCGAACAGGGCGACCTCGTCCCCGACCACGAAGTCGAGGCCATCGCAGGTGAACTGGCCACGATCATCATCACAGGGCTGCCTGACGGACCGTCAACAAGCGATCCCGTCAGGTACGCCGTAGGAGCCCTCGCCGCACTCGGCCATCGCCTCCCACAATCCGCAGTGACCCGGGTCTGGCCGACCATCCTGACCTGGCTGCCCAGAGAGTCCAACCACTACCGGTACACCGACCAGGAGATGCTCGCTTTCTTCTCAGCCTGTGTCGAGGTCGGCCTTGCCGAATCAGCGCAAGCGGTGAGCGCACTCTGGGAAGCCGTGAAACTCGACATCCATCGGGCGGAGGCTTACCTGGCCGCGGTCACTGCTCACCATGAAAGCATCGAGGAGGAACTGCGCCATCACGCGACGGAAGGCAGCCTCCATGCCGTGACCGTCCTGGCGAGCTGGCGCGTCACCGGCCCGGCCGTGGAGAGCACCGCACGAAACCTAACCGCAAAGCTCCTCACCGAGCCGCTGCTCATCCCCGGCGTCACCAGCGACCTGGGCGACTGGCCCATCCTGTGCGCAGGCCTCCTCACCGCACTGCCTGCCACGAGCACCACCAACGCCCCCGAGAACGGCACCATCGAAGAGCTGCGGAACACAGCCGCACACCATCTCTTGACCTGGGCACAAGACCGGCGCGATACAGCCGACCGGCGCACCACTGTCCTGCGGGCCCTGGCCAAACTGGCCCCGACGCTCGTCCCCAAGGTCCGAACCGCCATGGTCGACGCCCTGATCGCCCTGCACACAAGCCCAGGCAGCAACCCCACAGACGAGTTCGAAGAGGTATCCCGCCATCCCCTGAGCACCTTCACCGTCATCACCGACGCCCAGAACCTGCCCGCCGCAGCCCTCCACGCCGCCGCCGAATGCGCCACCACCCCCGAACAAGCCGACACCATCAACCAGCACACCCTCGCCCACATCACCGCCCGGCCGGGCAGCACCGCCACCCTCGGCCTGTGTGCCGAGACCCTGCGCGTCACCGACCAGCTCGCACCCGTCCCCATCCACCTCATCGCCGCGCATCCCGCCCGCCACCTACGTCAGGTCGCGGTCATTTGCTGGTCTCGCCGTTCGCACGAGGACCCCGAACGAGCACGGACGTTCGCAGCCGACACGAACACTGTCGTTCGCGCCAACCTGGCACACACACTAAGCCGCCTTCCACAGAAGGAGCAGGAACCGTACGACGCGATCCTCAGCCAACTCGCCAGTGACCGCAGCGCTCTGGTACGGCGGGCCGCAGCAGGAAAGCTCCCAGACCTGTGATGAGACGAGCCACCGCAGCCGCCGGTGCGGGAGTCCTGAGCCATCGCGACTCAACTCATCTCCCCACACGCCAGGATGACCCGACAGCTATCACCCGCACCCCGCACGCTTAGGCTGGGAGACTTGCTGCTTGTGACGACCACACCCGACCCCTCGACCCTGGCCACGGCTACGGCCACCTCCCCACCCGCGGTGGAGCGTCGTCGGCCGCGTCCGGACCAGCAGGCGGGGATCGCGGCCGCCGCCCGGCAGCTGCGCCGTGCAGGGTCGCGGGCGACGGTGGTGTCGGCGTGCGGGACGGGGAAGACGCTGATCGGGGTCCGGGTCGCCGAGGAGGTCGGCGCGCGCCGGGTGTTGGTGGTGTTGCCGACGAAGGACTTGGCGGTGCAGACGGCGTTGGCGTGGCGTGCGGACCGGCGTCGGGAGCCGATGCTGCTGGTTTCCTCGATGGACGCCGGCGGGAGCACGGACCTGAAGGCGGCAAACGTCGGTAGCACCGGCGACTTCACCCGCCTCGCCCGCCTGATGAAGAGCGTCGGGCAGTTGACGGTGTTCGTCCTCTACGACAGCCTCCGCAAGATCACCGAAGCCCAACAGGCCTTGCAGGCCCCCGCGTTCGACCTCGCGATCATGGACGAGGCCCACCGCATATCCGGACACCACGACAAGACCTGGGCCAAGATCCTCGACAACCGCGAGCTCCAGGCCGACCGGCGCCTTTTCCTCACCGCCACCCCCAGGATCTGGGACAGCCCCGACCTGGCCGCCGACCCCGACGCCGCACCCCATCGTCCCCGTCGACGCACCACCATCAACCGCGCCTCCCGTGATCCGCGGCTGGTCAACTCACTCGACAACACCCACCTCTACGGCCCCACCGTCCACCACTACCCCCTCCACCAGGCCGTCGAGGACGGCGTCCTCGCCGACTACCGCATCCTCATCCCCACCATCACCGACACCGACCTCCACCGACGCCTCCGTACCGACCCCACAGCCAAGCCCGCCAACGCCGCGGCCGGTAGTGCCCCGAGCACCGGTACCCCACCGGGCAGTTCCCCGGCCACCGGCGCCCAGCCCGGCAACGCCCGGACCGACGACGTGAGGACCGCCAGCGCCCAGCCCATCGGCGACCGAGCCGGCAGTGCGCTGCGCACTACCGCCCTGCACCTCGCCGTGCACAAGGCCATGACCGACAACGGCCTGCACCACGTGATCGTGTACTTCAACGAGGTCGCCTCCGCCCGGGACTTCACCCGCGAGTACCCCCACACCCTGCGCCGCCTCCCCGCAGAGCTGCGCCCCGCCACCATGCCGACCGTCCTGCACATCAACGGCGACGACCTGCCCGAGGACCGCCGCGACACCCTCAACGCTTTCACCGCCGCGCCGGCCGCGATCCTCACCAACGCCAAGGTCCTCACCGAGGGCATCGACATCGGAGCCGTCGACGGCATCGTCATCGCCGACACCACCCGCAGCGTCATCCGCTGCGTCCAGGCCCTCGGCCGCGCCCTGCGCAAGCCCGCCGGCGCCGACAAGCTCGCCCACCTGATCATCCCCGCCTACATCCCTGCGGGCGCCGATCCCACCGACATCCTCGGCACCCCGTACGAGCCGGTATGGGCGATCGCCACCGCGCTACGCAGCCACGACCACCGCATCGCCGAGCGGTTGCCGAACCGTGCCAACCGGCTGCCGGGGGAGATCCGTGAACTGGTCAGGCGCCGCTGGCGCTTCGACTACGACATCCAGCTCGAGGCGATCGCCAGGGCGATGGACCTCATCTCCTTCGACCCCGCCCGCATCAGCACCAGGCCCCGCCTCAAGGGCCTGGCCTCCGCCCAGGCCTACCACGACGAACACGGCCACCTCGCCGTCCCGCACGAGTACGTCGACCCATACGGCTACACCCTGGGCGAGTTCATCTCCGGCCAGCGCACCGCCTACCAGCGTGGTGAACTCCCGCCCGAGTGGACTGCGGAACTCGACGCTCTCGGGATGATCTGGAGCGTGCCCGATGCCCAGTGGCAGGCCAACCTCACCACCATCACCGCCCACCACCTGCAGACCGGTCACCTCGCCATCCCCACCACCGACCCCGGCGGACGCTTCCTCGCCGAACAACGCGCCAAAGCCACCCGCGGCGACCTCACCCCTGAGCGCACCGCCGCCCTCGACCACATCGACCTCCACTGGCGCCTGCCCCACGGCCCCGACTGGCACCGCAAATACGCCACCCTCCGCACCCATCTCCGTGCCGGCAACGACCCCGCTGCCCTCCACCCCGACAGCGTCCTCGCGGGCATCAAGATCGGCCCCTGGCTGCAGCGCCAGCTCACCGGCTGGGCCAAGCTCCACCCCGGCCAGCAGCACCTGCTCACCGAGCTCGGCCTCACCCCGCAGACCAACCCCCTGCGACCGGCCCCCGCTCGCCCGCGCCGGACGTTCCGTCAGAACACCGACCTGCTTGAGGCGTTCCTCATCCGCGAGGAGGGCCGGCTCCCCGAAGCCCGCGAGAGCGTCACCGTCGACGGCGAGAAGATCGCGATCGGGGCCTGGCTCGCCAAGACGAGGAGCAAAGTCCGCAGCGGCACGCTCCGGACTGAAGACCAGGCGGTCATCGCCGGCCTTCTCGGGGAGGAGTGGGCTTCCACTCCGGGCTCGGCGTGATCCGGAGGAGGGACGGGAGCAGAACTCGGAAGCGTCGGGAAAAATGAGCTAAGGAAACAAGGCTATGGCGGCCCTGGTCTCACCCGCCTGAGCAGCCGCGGCACCGGCAGAGGAGTGGAGCATCCAACAGGCCTAGACCAATTTCGAGGCGCACCCGAACCCCCGACCAACCCTCTGCACCAGTCAGCCAGTCTTGACCCTAACCACAAAGCAAGCAAGCACATATGACGAAACATCAACCACCCGCGCCGACGGAGCGAAGCGGAGACGGCCGGCCCGAAAGCGAAGCGTCGGGCCCGACCTGACCGAAGGTCAGGTCCAGGACACGCGGAGCGGGTCCCGCCCCAGATCGGAAGAGCGTCGTGGCGGGAAAGAGAGTCCAATACATCGTGAATATCAAGGTGGTCGCCGGATGATTATATATGC
>NZ_JBSFGS010000053.1:0-25164 GCF_053596675.1 Kitasatospora sp. NPDC001664 | reverse complement strand
GGTCAGGCGGGGGGGGGGGGGGGGCCGGGTGGGGGCCGGTCGGGGAGGTCAGGGCGCGTCCACCCGGAACGGGTCGTGCTCGGCGAGGAGCTTCTCCAGTCGGGCCTGGTCGACCCGGGTGGTGATCTCCCCCTCCTCCTGACGGTCCCGGATCACCTTCGCGAGGGTGAATGCCGAGGTGATCTCCCAGAGCAGGCCGACCGCGAGGAACGCCCGCATCCAGGCGTTCACCGGCAGGTACAGGACACCCAGGGCGAGGGCGGCGGTGGCCAGCGCGAAGGAGAGCACGGCCTGGGCGTAGTAGGCGTTGGTTGTCCGGGGCTGGGTGGCTGCGGTCATGCTCCCAGGATGGCCAACTCCCTTGCCCCGCACCTGAGTACGGGTGCTCAATCCCGGCCGGTGCGGGGGGTTGAGTACCCGGCCCGGCGGCCCCGGCCCGCGGTGTGCCGGAAAGAGATGGACTGCACCACTCAAGGCGCTTGGAATCATGGGCTCCTAGGATTAACGTTTGATAACGCAGCGCGGTCGGCAACGCCGTACCCGAACGGCACCGTGCGCCGTCGCCTAATCCCACGGCCCTCCCACGGGAGGGTCAGGGAGCCGGGGAACCACGTTCCTTGGGGTGAATCGGCCGGGCACCACCCGGCCGTAGGAGACCTTCCTGCTCCGAACCCGTCAGCTAACCCGGTAGGCGCGAAGGAAGGAAAGGAGCGCGCCTCCGTGGCGTCGACGCACACCCAGGCACACCCCCGGCACGACGGCAGCGGCACCACCCAGCTGCTCGACCACCCCCTCCCGCAGGAGGCGGCCCGGCACCGGATGCCCCGTCAGACCCGCTCCTCCGGCCCGCTGCTCGGCGTCACCGCCATGGCCGCCTCGCTCGGCGCCACCGGTTTCGCGACCGCCGCCCCGGCCGCCGCCGCTCCCGCCCCGCCCGCCGTCGCCACCGCCGACCAGGCCGACGCGGACCGCACCGACGGGGAGCGTCCGCTCTCCGCCGACCCCGGGCTGGCCCTCGCCGCCCGCATCCAGCAGCAGGCCGACGGCCAGCGCACCACCGCGGAGGAGACCGCCCGGCTGGCCGCCGCGCAGGAGGCCGAGGCCAAGCGCAGCGCCCAGGCCGAGGAGCTCGCCGCCGCCGAGGCCGCCGCCGCGAAGGCGGCCCGGGCGGCCGACTTCGCCCTCCCCACCAGCGGGTACCAGCTCACCGCGCACTACGGGCAGTCCGGTTCCTACTGGTCCCACCTGCACACCGGCCTGGACTTCGCCGCCGCCACCGGCACCCCCGTGGTCGCCGTCGCCGGAGGCACCGTCAGCTCGGCCGGCTGGTCCGGCGCGTACGGCTACCGGGTGATCCAGACCCTGCCCGACGGCACCGAGCTCTGGTACTGCCACCTCTCCTCGATCACCGTCGCCTCCGGCCAGGTCGCCCCCGGCACCGTGCTCGGCAAGGTCGGGGCCACCGGCAACGTCACCGGCCCCCACCTCCACCTCGAGGTCCGCCCCGCCGGCGCCACCCCGGTCGACCCGCTGACCTGGCTCCAGGCCCACGGCCTCAACCCCTGACACCCCGTCGGGCCCGCCGCCTCCCCGGCCGCGGGCCCGAGCCGTCGGCCCCGGTGTCAGCCCCGGTCCGTCAGTCCTGCTCCTGCTCCTCGTACCCCTGGGCCGTCAGGTACGCCTCGATCTCCTCGTGCCCCGGCTCCGGAGCCAGGTCCGGGTACTCGTGCACCAGCAGGGCGGCCAGCCCCGGCACCGTCCACTCGCCGCACAGGCGCAGCGCCTCCTCGGCCACCGCCGCCTCGAACGCGTCGAAGTCCCCCGAGAGCTCCTCGGGCATCGGCAGCCCGAGCGCGTTCAGCCCCGCGAGGTTCCGGTAGGAGCGCTGCATCAGCCGGTTCTCCAGCAGCATCCGCGCCCCGTCCGTCGCCATCCCGACCGAGATCACCCGGGTCGGCCCCCACCCGCCGTCCGAGCCGACCTCGTCCAGCCCGGCCAGGGCCCCGTACGCCTCGGCCCGCTGCTCCGGCGTCAGCTCGCGGAACCCGTCCAGCCAGGCCCGCACCGCGCCCTCGTCCGCCGTGTCCACCCCGTCCGCCCGCAGCAGCAGCGCGTACAGCCGCGGCCAGGTCACCAGGTGCGGCTGGCGCAGCAGGCCGCAGAGCAGCTCGCCCTGCCACTCGGCCTCCGCGTGCAGCTTCTCCTGCCGCTTGGCGTTCAGCCGCTTGGTGGCCCGCTGATGGTCGATCAGCAGCTCGACCGCCCTGCCGTACGCCTCCGGCTCGGACTCCGGCTGGACGTACAGGTAGAGCCGCTCGTACAGCAGTTGCTCCAGCACCGCGGAGGTCAGCTCCGGGAAGCCGTCGTGCATCCGGCCGTCGCCCAGCTCCAGCAGGGTGAGCACGGTCTGCAGCGCGGGCTCCGGCACCGGCGGCCGGCCCTGTTCGGCGGCCCAGTCGAGCAGGTCGCCGGCGCGGGTACGGGGGCTGAGCAGGAGGTCCTCGTGGTTCACCCTCGTACGGTATCCGGTGACGGACCGTCGGGACGCCGGGGCGCCGGGCCGCCGCCCCGCGTAGGGTCGTGAGGCATGACCCCCGTCCGGCTCACCGGCCCCCGGCTCGCCCTGCGCGAACTGCACGGCACGCCCGAGGAGGCGGCCGCGCTGCACGCCGTCTACGGCGACCCCGAGACCGTCCGCCACCTCGCCTTCGAACCGGCCGACCTCGACACCTGCGCCGACCAGCTGGCCCTCGCCCTCGACCTGTCCGAGGAACACCCCCGCACCGGCTACCGACTGGCCGTCACCCGCCACGCCGACGGCCCCCCGGAGACCGCCCCGCTGATCGGCAGTGCCGTCCTCACCGTGGAGTCCGCCCACGCCGCCTCGATCGGCTACGCGCTGCGCCGGGACACCTGGGGCCGCGGCCACGGCGGCGAGGTCACCGAGCTGCTCTGCACCCTGGCCTTCCGCACCCTCGGACTCGCCCGCCTGGCCGCCCGGGTCGACCCCGCCAACACCGCCTCCGCCCGGCTCCTCCTGCGGGCCGGCTTCCAACTGGAGGGCCGCGTCCGCCGGGACCTGAGGGTCGGCGGACGCTGGTGCGACTCCGACCAGTACTCCCTCCTCGACGACGAGTGGCCCGGCCCCGTCCCCGCCCGGGGGTAGGGAGAACCCCACCCCCCACGCACCGGCGGACCTCATTCCGCCGCCCCGCACCGCCCTGCGACCGTAGGAGCGTGAGCCAGGAGCGGCAGGAAGCGGACGAGGAGCCGGTGATGACCAGTCAGACCCACACCTACGCGGCGCGGTACGGCGGCCGGACGGACGGCCCGGCGGACGGCCCGGCCGGCCCCGGCTTCTGGCGGGCGCCGTTCAGTGCCGCCCCCTACCGCGAACTGGGCTTCCTGCTCACCGCGCTCCCGCTCGCGGTCCTCGGCTTCGCCTTCACCGTGGCCCTGTTCTCCGCCGGCCTGGGCCTCCTGGTCACCGTCCTCGGCCTCCCGGTCCTGGCCGCCCTCACCACCGGCGGCCGCGGCTTCGCCGCGCTGGAGCGACACCGCGCCCGCACCCTCCTCGACACCGAGGTCGGCGACCCGGAGCCGGTCCGCCGGAGCCGCCCCGGCTTCTGGGGCGCCGTGACCGCGGGCCTCTCCGACGGCCTCGGCTGGCGGGCCGCGCTCTACCAGTTCCTGATGCTGCCCTGGTCGATCGTCGCCTTCGTGCTCCCGGTGGTCACCCTCACCGTCGGCTGGGTCCTCGCCGCCTTCCCCGCCTACCAGTGGGTCTTCGCCCGCTACACCGACTGGCCCGGCTACCAGCTCTACGACTTCACCACCGACGCCGGGGTCCACCACGAGTACTACCTGACCTCCAACTGGCAGATCCTCGGCGTCTCCTTCCTCGGCTTCGTCTTCGTCTTCCTCACCCCGCCCCTGGTCCGCGGCCTCACCAACGTCTCCCGCCTCGCCATCCGCACCCTGTGCCGCTGAGGCGCCTCCGCAGGACGCGCGCCCAGGGGCGCGAGGAACTGCGCGAATCGGAGGCATCCCACCGCAAGATCGGGGCAGACGACCCGGTTGCACGTGCTGCCGTGCACGCCCACCCCCACCGTGCTCCGATGATCGAATGAGCACCCCCCTCGTCACCTCCCGCCCCCTCGACGAGTACTGCGCCCTGTTCGGCCTCACCCGCTCCGCCCTCGCCGCCCTCCCGGGCCCGCTCCTGGACTGCCCCGGCGGCACGGCCGGCCTCGCGGCCGAGGCCCGCGCCCTCGGCGTCACCGTCATCGCGGCCGACCCGGTCTACACCGCCAACCCGCCCCAACTGGCCGCCCTCGCCCGGGCCGCCCGCACCCGGATGGCCGACCGGATGGTGACCGCCCCCGAGCTCTACCCCTCGCCCCGGGCCCGCCCGACGGAGCGTTACCTGCGCAGCTGGGACCGGGCCCACGCCCTCTTCACCGCCGACCGCGCCGCTCACCCCGAGCGCTACGTGGCCGCCGCGCTGCCCCGGCTCCCCTTCGCCGACGGCAGCTTCGCGCTCAGCCTGAGCTCCTACCTGCTCTTCGCCTACCCCGAACTCTTCCCGCCCGAGCGGCAGTTGGCGGCCCTGCTGGAACTGGTCCGGGTCACCGCCCCGGAGGGCGAGGTCCGCGTCTTCCCGCTGCACGACGGAGCCGCCCGCCCCTGCCCGCACCTTCCCGCACTCCGGGCCCGCCTGGGCGAACACCGGATCGGCACCGAGGTGCGCCGATTCCCCCGCCCCGAGGACGGCCGCACCCGGCGGGTGCTCATTCTCCGCCGGGCCGACCACCGCCGACGCTCGGCCGCTCCGCCCCGTCCGTGACCGCGTCCCCGCCGCTCGCCTGCGACGGCACCGCCGGCAGCACCGGATCCGCGAGCACCTCCGACGCCGCCGCAGCCGCCGCAGCCGCCACCTCCGAGGCCTCCGGCGCCTCCGGCACCGCCCCTCCGGGCACCGCCGCCTCCACCGCGAGCAGCTTCAGGATCTGCCCCGCCACCACTCGCCGCCGCGAATCCGGCGGCACCGCACGGTCGTTGCGCATCTTGTTCTCCACCGCGAACCGCAGCTCCCGCCGCTGCTCCGGCGCCAACCCGCCGTGCTCCACCGCCGCCTTGGCCGCCAGCAGGGCCTGGAGCAGCACGAACGGCGGCAGCTCGCTGCTCACCGCCCGCAGGATCAGGTGGTAGTTCTCCGGGTCCGGGTCGCCCTGGAGCAGGGCCAGCGCCTGGACCTGGAGGCCCTCGGTCTGGGTGGCGAAGAGCTTCTCCACCTCGGCCGTGGTGAAGTTCAGCTCCCGGGCCCGGGCGCGGGTCTGCCGGACCGAGTCGTCCAGGGTCTGCCGGTCGGCGGTGGAGAGCGCCTTGGCCAGCCGCAGGCGGGTCAGCAGCCAGCCGGAGAGGAAGCCGATCACCGTGAAGTACACCGTCAGCGCCGCGGCGAAGGCCGGGGCGCCGGGGCCGTTCCCGACCACCGGGGCCAGCGCGTGGCCGAGCTCGCGGAGCAGGCCCGGCAGCGAGCCGATCTGGGTCAGCCCGGCGCCCAGCAGGATCTTGGTCAGCCAGTCGGAGACCTGCTCCAGATTGGTGTTGGGCGAGTAACTGCCCGTCGAGGTGGCGCTCATGTCGTCCGGCCGGGACGCCGCCCCGCTGGTCAGCAGCCGCGGGATGCCGAACAGGAAGCCCACCCCGGCCCCCGCCACCGCGAAGGCCGCGGCCACCACCAGCCCGCCGCCGAGGGCCCCGGCCCAGTCCGTCGAGGTCGAGGCGTAGAGCACCAGCCCGAGCAGTCCGGCCCCCACCACGGAGCCCATCCCGACCTTCGCCACGCCGTCCTTGTGCAGGTCCACCGCGCCCACCCCTCCCGAAGTCGCTGCGACTGTAGCGGACCGCCCACCGCCTGGGCAGGGCGTGCACGACCTCTGGCAGGTCGCGTCGGACCGCGCGTCGCGCCGGGCCGGACCGCCCGCGGGAACGCAGACGGCCCGTGGGCTGCTCCTCGCCGACCGCCCCGGTGGGGGACGGACCGGTGAGGCACCGGGGATGTACCGGTGAGCACCACGGGCCGGGTGACTGCTGGGAATTCGCCTGCCGCCGGAGGTCGTACGCCCTCGGGTCCTGCGCAGGCAGGGGCGGCTCTAGCGAGCAGCCACCTCACGCATCCTGAAAGAACTCAACTCAGGATCACCTCCTTTCAGTGTGCGGCCACTGTAGGCAGGAGGGTCCGGAGCGCACAACGGGTTTTCCGCCGGGAACGGCGGAAGGCCCGGCAGACGATGTCTGCCGGGCCTTCCGTGCTACTGAGTAGCGGGGACAGGATTTGAACCTGCGACCTCTGGGTTATGAGCCCAGCGAGCTACCGAGCTGCTCCACCCCGCGTCGGTGAACCCAACAGTACGTGAGAGCTGCGCAGAAGCAAAATCGGTTATCCGGCGGCGGCCGGCAGCTCCCGGTGCCGGCCGCTCCTGGCCCGGGTTCGGGCCCACAGCGCGAAGCAGACCAGCGCGGCGAAGCAGGGCACCATCAGCAGCCCGTACACCAGCAGGAAGCCCCGGGTGCCCTCGCCCGCCGCCGCGTTCCAGGCGCCGTGCAGCGACATCGAGAGCAGCAGGCCCACCGGGGCGGCCAGCCGGGCCGCCCAGCGGCGGCCGGTGGTCAGGGCGATGGCGATGCCCAGCCCGGTCAGCGCGGTGAACAGCGGGTGGGCGAAGGGGGAGAGCAGGCCGCGCAGCACGAAGGTGTGCACGGTGGAGTCGTAGTCCCGCAGGCTCGGTTCGGCGCCCAGGCCGATGCTGTCCAGCCGGTCCTGCTGGTCGTCGGTGAAGGCCCGGCCCAGGTAGAGGGCGTTCTCGGTGAAGGCGAAGCCGCAGGCCGTCACCCCGCCCAGCACCACCCCGGCGGCCAGCGTGCGCGGGCTTGACCGGGCCCGCCGCCGCGCCGGGGTCCGCACCGGACGGCGGAAGTAGGCCGGCCGCAGCCGGGGCCGGAACTCGGGCCGCCGGTACGGGCGCAGCACCCGGACCACCCGGGCCACCCGCCGGGCGGGCAGGTGGGTCCGCCGGGCCAGCACCGCGCAGGTCCGCTCCACGTGGCAGCGCAGCCGCCTGCGCACCGGCAGCAGCAGCATCGCCAGCGCCGCGCCCTTGGCCGCCTCCTCGATCAACGGGGTGGCCACGTCGGCCAGCAGGGTCTCGCCCCGGACGCTGCCCTGACGGGCGATCAGGAAGTCCCCGGCCCAGCCGTTGGCCAGCAGCGCCACCGTGGTGGCCGCACAGGCGCCCCAGGCCAGGCAGAACAGGGTGTGCCGCAGCGGCACCCGCGCGGTCTGGTTGAGCCAGGCCAGTGCCCCCAGCACGAAGGGCAGCGGCAGCAGCGCCAGCCCCAGCCCGACCAGCAGCCCGGTGGTCCCGGTCTGCCGGTGCACCAGCCGCAGGATCAGCACCCCGCACCCGGCCAGCGCGAACGCGGCCAGGGCCGAGGAGAGCGCCGGGTAGCGCAGCGCCCGGGCCCGTCGCAGCAGCTGCTCGGCCCGCACGTAGGGGTACCAGGGCAACAGCAGGCCGACCCGCCGCACCCGGGGCCCCGGGATGGTCGCGGGGCCGGCGGTGGACGGGAGCGGATCGGCGGTGGCGGCGCTGCCCCCGGCCGGAGCCGCGGGCCGGGGCGGGCCGCCACTGGGCGGACTGCTCACCCGGCACAGGGTAGGGGAACCACCCACCGCTCGGGGAGGGCTCCGGGCAAACCGGGCATCCGAGGCGGAGCGCCGTGATACGGCGTCAGGCCCCCGTCGCCCCGGGGCTCAGCGGCGGCGGAACAGCAGGTCGTGCACCACGTGGCCCTTGGCGATCCCGGCCCGCTCGAACTTGGTCACCGGCCGCCACTCGGGCCGCGGCGCGTAGCCGGGCACCGAACCCGCCGGGTGCTCCGCCGGCTCCAGCCAGCCGGTCCCGTCGCCCTCCGGGTGCAGGTTCTCCAGCTCGGGCGAGGCCGACAGCACGGCCAGCATCTGCTCGGCGTACGGCTCCCAGTCGGTGGCGCAGTGCACCAGCGCACCCGGTGCCAGCCGCGGCAGGACCAGCTCCAGGAAGGACTGCTGCACCAGGCGGCGCTTGTGGTGCTTCGGCTTCGGCCACGGGTCGGCGAAGTACACCCGCAGACCGGCCAGCGAGGCGTCCGGCAGCATGTCGCGCAGCAGGATCACCGCGTCGCCGGCCGCCAGGCGGACGTTCTGCGAACCGTTGCGCTCCAGCAGCTGCAGCAGGTTCCCGTGGCCCGGGGTGTGCACGTCGGCCGCCAGGATCCCCGTGCCCGGGTCGGCGGCGGCCATCGCGGCCGTGGTCTCGCCCATCCCGAAGCCGATCTCCAGGGTGACCGGCAGCCCGCCGAACAGCTCCCGCAGGTCCAGCGGAGTCCCGTCGATCGCCAGCCCGTACCGCTCCCAGCCGCGGTCCAGCGCCCCCGCCTGCGCGGGGGTCATCCGGCCTCGGCGGGGCTGGAAGCTGCGGATGCGGTGTTCGCGGTGCTGCTCCTCGGTGGCCCGGTGCGGGTACATCGGCGCGGGGTAGCCGGCCGGGGCGGCCGACAGGCGCGCGGACGGGGAGCTCTGGGGTGCGGGGGCGGTGGCAGTCACAATCACCCGAGTCTAGGACAACGCTCGCCCGAGCCGGAGGGGCGGGGAAATTGGTCAACCCGGGGGCGCGAGGAACTGCGCGAACCGGAAGGCGGCCCAGTGTGAGGTCGGGGCAGGTGAGCCAGTTGCAGCACGTGCCGTTCCCCCGCGCGCAGTTCCCCGCGCCCCCGGTGTGACCAATTTCGCCCGCGCCCCTGGTGGCTTCACCCGAGCGCCGACAGTGCCCGTGCGGCGATTTCGCGGCCGATCGGGAGCGAAGCGGTCGCCGCGGGCGAGGGTGCGTTGAGGACGTGGACGGTGCGGCCGGAGCCGGCGAAGGCGAAGTCGTCGAGGAGGGTGCCGTCCGGGGCGACGGCCTGGGCGCGGACGCCGGCGGTGGCGGGGACCAGGTCGGCGGCGGTGACGGCGGGGAGCAGCCGCTGGACGGCGGTGGTGAAGGCCTTCTTGGAGAGCGAGCGGTGCAGTTCGCCGAGCTCGTAGCGCCAGTGCCGCCGGGCGATCTTCCAGGTGCCGGGGAAGCGGGCGGTCTCGGCCAGGTCGGGGAGGCTGACGGTGCGCCAGTCGTAGCCCTCGCGGGCCAGCGCCGGCACCGCGTTCGGGCCGACGTGGACGTCGCCGTGGACGCCCCGGGTGAGGTGGACGCCGAGGAACGGGAAGGCCGGGTCCGGTACCGGGTAGACCAGGCCCCGCACCAACGACCGGCGCTGCTCGGTGAGTTCGTAGTACTCGCCGCGGAAGGGGACGATCCGCACGCCCGGCTCGTCCCCGGCCAGCCGGGCGATCCGGTCGCTGTGCAGGCCGGCGCAGTTGACCAGCACCTCGCAGTGCAGCTCGCGGCCGCCCGCGTGCAGGGTGAGGCCGTCGGCCCGGCGGTGCACCAGGGTGAGCGGGGTGGAGGTGAGCAGCTCGGCCCCGCCCTTGGCGGCCAGTTCGGCGTAGCGGCGGGCCACCGCGGGGAAGTCGCAGATGCCGGTGGTGCCGATGTGCAGGCCGGCCAGGCCGGTGACCTCGGGCTCGTGCTCCGCGATGCCGGCCCGGTCGAGCTCGGCGACGGGGATGCCGTTGGCCCGGCCGCGTTCGGCCAGGGCGGCCAGCCGGGGGAGTTCGTCGGCCCGAGTGGCCACGATCAGCTTGCCGGTGACCTCGTGCGCGATGCCCTGCTCGCGGCAGAACTCCACCATCGCGCTCGCGCCCTCGGTGGCGTACCTCGCCTTCAGGGAGCCGGGCTTGTAGTAGACGCCGCTGTGGATGACCCCGCTGTTGCGTCCGGTCTGGTGGGCGGCGAACTCCGGCTCCTTCTCCAGCAGCGCGACCCGCACGCCCGGCCGCGCCGCGGTCAGCGCGTACGCGGTGGAGAGCCCGACGATCCCCCCGCCCACCACCACGACGTCGTACTTCTCGCCCATGAACCCGCCCCTCGGTCCCGCATCCCAGCCGACGAGCAGTCAACCTAGTGCCTGCCCCGGCGGAGTGTGCCCCGTCGGGCAAACCCCGCCGGGGGCGGGCACTACTCCCAGGGCCAGCCCGTGTCCCGGCCTCGCTCCAAGAGCGGGATCAGGCCGAAGGCGGCGTCCGAGAGGCCGCCGAAGACGTGCCGGGCGCCGCCGCCGGACGGGGCGTAGCCGGTGGCGTACCCGGCCAGGTTCCAGGTGTAGACCGGGACTTCGGCGGGCACGGCGGCGAGCACGTCGCCGCGGGCGGCCTGCTCGTCCGTCAGGATCACCACCCGGTCGTGGCCCCGGTAGTTGTCCCGGACGGCCGCGGCGGTCTCGGTGCCGCCCAGCCAGCCGAAGCGGTCCATGATCCGGAGCACGCCCTCGCCGGGGGAGTGCTCGACCCGCTGGTGGCCGGAGCCGAACTCGACCAGGTCGGCCCGCTCGGCGCGGAGCGCCAGGGCGGTGCCGAACAGCGCGGCGGAGTCGGCCCGGTTGAGCTCGGTGCGCTCGCTGAGCCGGTCGAACATCGAGCCCGAGCGGTCCACCAGGACCAGCGTCCGGCCGGGCAGCGCGGGGACGTTGGCCAGCGAGTGGCCGAGCGCGGTCTCCAGCGCGGTGCCCCAGCGGGACTTGGCGGCGTTCCGGTACGCGGCCAGGTAGCGGAACGGGAACTGCCGGGAGCGCCGCACCTCCTCCGGGTCGGAGATCCGCCGGGCCACCTCGGCGGCGGCCTGCTCGCCGATGCCCGCCCGGTCGAAGTTGCGCAGGTTGCGGACCAGCGCCATCGGGCCCATGGACGGGATGACGGCCTCCCAGACCGCCGCGTCCAGCGGGCCCTGCAGCCAGCCGGCCAGCGCCTCCCAGGTCATCCCGGCCGCGGCCAGCCGCTCCGCCCCGCCGGGGGCGGTCACCAGGGCGCGCCGCTGCTCCACCGGCACCCGGGTCAACTCGTCGTGGGCGCACAGCAGTTCGATCCCGGCGGGCGGCTCGGCGCTCTCCGGGTGGTGCCGGCGGTCCAGCGCGTAGCGGAACAGCTCGGACTGACCCGGCCGCTGCGGGTCGGGCACGGGGTGGGTCAACTCCAGCACGTCGCCGAAGCGGTAGCCCTTGGCCGCGGTGTCGTACTTGAGCAGGGCCGGGGCGGTGTAGAGGCGGCGGACGGCGTCGGCCACGCCGCGCTTCAGCGGCTTGGGCAGGGCCCGGCCGTAGCGGGAGGTCCAGTACGCCAGCAGCTCGCCCGGCTCGTCCGCCCGGCGCAGCACGGTCTCGACCACCTGCCGGGAGAAGCCGGGCGCCCCGGCGTCGAGGCGGGCCCGGGTGAACTCGGCGGCGCCGACCAGGGCGGCGGTGCGCAGCCCGGCCCCGTAGCGGAGCCAGCGGAGCAGGGCCAGGGTCCACTCCGGATCGCTGACCGCCAGCCGGCGGACCAACAGGGAGTAGCGGTCGTCCCGGTCGGCGGCCTGCTCGTAGAACGAGCGCTGGCCGACCAGGTTGGCCACCGCGAGCAGGAAGAGCTCGGAGCGGGCGTCCCGGAGGTGCCCGGTGCCGCCGTTGTGATTGGTCGTCACCTGCCCCGTGCCGGTCACCGCCGAAGCCGGACCGCGGCGCGGCACCGAGGGCCGCCGGAGGTTGAACCGGGACATGCTGGACATCCTCACTCGCTCGGAGACGGAAACACCTCGGGGCGCCCGGTGCGGGCACCCCGAGGTGACGAGAGCGTCCAGAGGACAAGAGCGGCGGAGGCGTTGCTGTTGCTCTCCCGAACTGAGCTACACCGCCGGAGCGGCAGCGGGATTCGAACCCGCGACCCACAGAGCCGAAGTAGCCCCCACCTGCGCACCTGGACGAGGACGAGACTAACCGGGCGGCGCGGGAGGGGGCACGTGGATTTACGCCGGGGCGACCAGCATCAGGCGGGCCCGTTCGGTGAGTTCGCGGACCCGGCGTTCCTCCTGGTGCGGCTCCAGGCGGCGGAGCAGCTCCAGCACGTACTCCCGGCTGCGCTGCGAGGAGATCCGGCCGGCCACGTCCACCGCCCGTTCGCCGGCGGCCACCGCCGCGTCCAGGTCGCCGGCCTCGGCCTCGGCCATCGCGGAGACGATCAGGCGTAAGCCGTGCGAGCGGACGAACCCCTCGGTCGGCCGGGCCAGCGCCTCGCGGGTGAACTGACGGACCTTCGACAGCTCGCCCAGGTCCCGGAAGCACTCGGCGGCGTCGGCGGCCAGCCGGTCGTAGGCGTAGAAGTCGATCCAGGCCGGATCGGAGTCACCCGCCCGCGCGCGCTCCAGGGCGCTCTCGGCGGCGGAGAGCGCCCCCGCGCAGGCGGCGGCGTTCCCGTTCCGGGCGTGCGCGCGGGCCTCCACCAGGTGGAAGAAGCTCATGGTGCGCGCGGTGGCCAGCCCCCGGTTGCGCTCCAGCGCGGCCTGGGCGAGGTCGACCGCCTCCTCCGCGAAGCCGCGGTAGCAGGCCTGAAGGCTCATCGAGGCCAGCACGTAGCCGCCGAGCGGCACGTCGGCGGCGGCCCGGGCCAGCCGCAGGGCCTGGATGTAGTACCGCTGGGCCGCCTCGTGCTGCCCGGTGTCGAAGGCCATCCACCCGGCCAGCCGGGTCAGTTCGGCCGTCGCGCCGAACAGCGCCCGGCCCACCGCGTCGCTGTACGAGCCGAGCAGCAGTGGCGCCGCCTCCACCCGCAGGCACTCCGGCACCATCGAGGAACGCCAGTCCCCGCCGCCGTACTTGGAGTCCCAGCGCCGGGCCTCCTGGGCCGCCTCGCGCAGCTTGGCCGCGTCCGAGTGCCCCACCCGGTACCCGCTCGGGTCGGCCACCCCGGCCTCCCGGGCGACCGAACCGTCGGCCGGGGTGATCAGCCACCGGGAGACCGGCGTCGCGTACGCCGAGACCGAGAAGGTCCCGGCCAGGCTGTCGCTCCACCGCCCGCCGCCGGGGCCCCGGCGCAGCTCCAGGTCCACCCGCCACAGGTCGGTCGCCGACCGCACCGCCTCCGGCACGTCGCGCGGGAACGCCAGGCCGAGCTCCGGCGCCGGGTCGGTGTCGCCCAGCCCGATCTCGTCCAGCGGCACCGGGCGGCCCAGCTTGGAGCCGATCGCGGTGGCGATCAGGTGCGGTACCGGCCCCTGCGGGATCATGCCCTTGCTGACCCAGCGGGCCACCGAGGTCTTGTCGTAACGGAGTGTCAGACCCCGCTGCGCGCCCAGGTCGTTGACCCTCCTGGCCAGGCCGGCGTTGCTGATCTGGGCGACGGTGAGGAGCGTGCCGAGCCGCTCGTTCGGCCCTCGTGAACTGGCGGTCATGGTGGCGGCGGCACCCCCTGGCGCGGTGCGGCGGGTCTGCGGAGTGAGCGCGCCCGTGCACGGTGGCTTGATCGTGAACGGCGCGGAGGCCGTGGGTGGGTGGCGGACGGGGTGGCGTGCCCGCCGACGGCGTCCGGCGCGAGCCACTGCTTGCACCACCTAGCGTAGTCGTCCGGGTTCCGAGGGTTAAGAGTCCGGATTCCGGATGGCGGGATCGCGTGCCGCTCTACGGGTCGCGCGGGGGGTGGTGCGCGGGCGCCGCAGCCTCCACGGGGTCGTGCCGGACGGGCGTGCTCCGGTCCGGTGCAGACGTGCGCCCGGCTGTGCCCCCTGGCCCGATGGGCTGGTCGGCGATTCGCTGGGGGCTGTGGGTCGGCCCGTCGTCGAGGACCCGGCGGGCCGGGGGACACCTCCGCCGACATCCCCGCGGGCGGGGGTGGGGTCCGGGAGGGCATGCGGATGCCCTCCCGGGCGGGGTGACGCATTTCGGCCATTCCGCGATGCCCACGTCAACGGACGGCCCGGGCCCCGGAGGGGAAGGCCCGGTCCGTCCGCGCTCCGGCCCGGCAGGGCAGCGACCCGGTGGCCCGGAGGGCCATCAGGGGCGCGGGGAACTGCGCGCTGGGGAACGGCAGCACGTGCAACTGGCTCGCCTGCCCCGATCTGGCGCTGGCCCGCCTTCCGTACTCGCGCAGTTCCTCGCGCCCCCGGGGCCTTCGGCCCAGAGGCGCCGCCCTCCCGGGCCGGAGCGTTCCTGACGGTCCGTCTACTGCCGCAAGTCCCGTGATCCCGTGGGGAGATGGTGGCACGATGGCCTCCGGAGGCTTCGGGCTGGCGGGAGGCGCGATGCGGTGGCTCACGGGATGGTGCGGGAGCTCGCCCGGGCCGGGGCTCGGAGAGGTGCGACCGATCGCCGCCACCGTGCTCTGGCCCGGCGTCAGTCCGCTCTGGGCGGTGGGTGACTGGCGCCCGGACGAGATCCGACTGGTGACGCTGCGCCCCGGGGCCCCGGCCGTGGTCACCACCGGCCCGCCGCCCGCCGACCCCGCGGCGGAGCCGCCCGGCACCGTCCGCCTCGCCGTCCTCGGCCGCTGCGGTGCCTCCGACGCCGAGCTCGCCGCCGGCCTCGCCACCGCCCGGGGCGGCGCCGTCCACCACCTCACCACCTGGCCCGGCAGCTACACGGCGGTGCTCCGCACCGGCCCCCGCTCCACCGTGCTGCTCACCGACCTGGCCGGCGTCCTGCCGGTCTTCCACACCCCGTACGAGGGCGGCACCGCCTACGCCACCGCCGCCCTCCCGCTGGCCGACCTGGTGGGTGCGCCGCTGGACACCGGCCACCTCGCGGCCCGGCTGGCCTGCCCGGAGTCCCCCGAGGTGCTCGGCGAGTCCACGCCGTACCGCGGGGTGCGGAAGGTGCCGCCCGGTCATCTGCTCGGGATCCGCAACGGAAGGGCGCACGTCTCCGGCTACGAGCCGGAGCGGGGCGGCGCACCGACCCCGCGTGAGGAAGCCCCTGCGGTCAGGGAGTTGACCCGCGCGCTGCTGGAGTCGGTGCGCTGCCGGGTCCGCGCCTCCCGGGGCGGCACCGGCCGGCCCCGGCTCGGGGCGGACCTCTCGTACGGCACCGGTTCGGCCACCGTGGCGCTGCTGGCCGCCGCCGTGCCGATCGCCCCGGGCCCGGAGGGGCCGCCGCCCCGTCAGGACGAGGGCCGTGACGACGAGGCCCCCGCGCCCAGGAACGGTGCGGTCAAGGGCTCCTGGGCCCGCCCGGCGGGCCGCCGCCCGGGCCCGGCGGCACCCGAGCGCCTCACCGCGGTGACCCTCCCCGAGGAGGTCCCGCCCGGCGCCGAGCTGGAACTGCCGCGGCTGCGGCAGCTGTTGGTGCCCTCCCCGCTCCCCTACGCGGAGCTGGCCGCGCTCTCCGGCGTCGATGCGCCGCCGGCCGGGCCGCTCACCGACGAGCCCGGCACCGCCCTGGTCGCCGCCGCCCGGCTGGGCCACCGCTTCGAGGCGGGCGGCGCCGACCACCTCACCGGCTACGGGGCCCGCCAAGTGCTCGACGGTCATCCGGCCCGACTGGCTGACCTGGTCAGGGCCGGACGGGCCCGGCGGCTGGCCGCACCGGTGGCCGCGCTGGCCGGGGCCGAACGGGCGGCGGCCACCGGCGCGTTCGGCACCCTGCGCACGCCCCTGACGGTCTGGCGCGCCGCCCACCGGCTGGCCCGCGCCCGGTACGCGGAGGCCCTGGACGACGCCGCGGTCCGGTTGACGGCCCGTCACCGGACGGCCGGGGGCGGCCCCGGCGAACGGTCGACCGCCGAACTGGCCTGGTGCGTCCCCGGCCCGGCCGCCCGCTGGCTCTCCGACGACGCCCTCTCCGCCGTCGCCCTCCGGCTCCGGCTGGCCGCCCGTGGCCCCGCCCCCGCCGAACCGCCCGGCGCCCGCCGGGCCCGGCAGGCCCTGCACCGGCACGCGGCCGAGTACCGCACCCTGCTGCACGCCGCCGAACAGCAGGGCCAGCGCCTGCACGCCCCCTTCCTGGACAACCAGGTGGTCCGGGCCGCCCGCCTGCTCCCCGACGAGACCCGCCTCCAGCCCGGCGCCCGGCACGCCCTGCTGCGCGCCGTCCTGGCCGGAGCGACCAGCGCCGACCTTCCCCCCGGCTGGGGTCCCCACCCCGACCGCACCACGGCGGACCTCGCCGGACTCCACCTCGCCGCGGACGGGCTCACCGCACTCTTCCGCGCCCCGCTCCTCGCCGAGGCCGGCCTGATCGACCTCCCCGCCGTCCACACCGCCCTCGCCTCCCTGGGCCCCCGCGCCACCGAGCTCCCGCCCGACACCGTCGCCGGCCTCGCCGAACTGGTCTCCACCGAACTCTGGCTCCGCCGCATCCACGCCCGCCGCCACGGCTCCGCCTGGACCGGACTCCCCACCCCGCCCCGCCCGGCCCTGGCCCGCCCCGCCTGAGCTGAAGAGGCGGCAGGACAAGCGCCCGGGGGCGCGAGGAACTGCGCGAGTCCGGAAGGCGGACCGGTATGAGGTCGGGGCAGACGAGCCAGTTGCACGTGGTGCCGTTCCCCTGCGCGCAGTTCCCCGCGCCCCCAGGTGGCCCTTCGGGCCCCGGTCCCGCGCACCGTCCTGGGCTGCTCCGCGAAGCGCCCCGCAGGGGCGCGGGGAACTGCGCGAATCGGAAGGCGGCCTACCTGCAACTGGGGGCACGTCAGCCGGTTGCACGTGCTGCCGTTCCCTTGTGTGCAGTTCCCCGCGCTCCCAGGTGGCCCTTCGGGCCCCGGGGCCGCAGCCGCGTCTGCCCGGGTTCGGGAGTCTGACGGGCCATCATGGGGGAGTGTCGAGTGCGGAGCAGGTGACGGCCCCCGAGAGTCTGCCGGTGTCCGAGGAGGAGCCCGTCGGTGGTCCGCCCGGGGTGCTGGCGGCGTGCGACGGTTCGGACGGCTCGCTCTGGGCGCTCGACCGGGCGATGGGCGAGGCGGAGCTGTACGGCCTGCCGCTGTACGTGCTGGCGGTGGTCAACCCGTCCCCGACCGGCTACCCGCCGGGGATGATCGAGTTGGTGCAGGAGAGCATCGAGCGCCTCTCGGCCAGCATGGCCGACGGTCTGCGCCGCTCAATCGCCACCGTCGAGTCCACCCGCGGCCGCCCCTTCCAGGGCCCGCTCTCCCTGCACGTGGTGCTCGGCAACGTCGTCGAGGTCCTGCTCCGCTGCACCCGCGGCCAGCACACCCTGGTGGTCGGCACCCGGGGCAACGGCGGTTTCAGCCGCCTGCTCCTCGGTTCGGTCAGCACCGCCGCCGTCCACCACGCCGCCTGCCCGGTCCTGGTGGTCCCGGCCCCGCCCGCCGTCTGACCGCCCTCCGACCACCGCCGGACCGCCCCATGACGGGCCCCGCCGCGGTGAGGGCCGTCACAGCACCCCTCCATCCGCCCGGGAATCAGGACAGCTTGGTTGATAGTTCACCTTTCCGTCCCCCGAACACCCGGAGCAGCAGGAGAGTCATGAAGGTCGAGATCTGGTCGGACATCGCGTGCCCGTGGTGCTTCGTCGGCAAGCGTCGCTTCGAGCAGGCGCTGGACCGCTTCGAGGGCAAGGACGGCGTCGAGGTCGTCTACCGGCCGTACCAGCTGGTGCCGGACGCTCCCGAGACCGCCTCCTCGCACCGCGAGTGGCTGGCCGAGCGCTACGGCCCGCAGTCCGTGGCGATGGACGCCCGGGTGACCGAGCTGGGGAGGACCGAGGGGATCACCTTCGACTTCGCCACCGCGCTGCACGCCAACACCCTCCTCGGCCACCGGCTGCTGCACCTGGCCGAGACCGAGTACGGCCCCGAGGTGCAGGGCGTGCTCAAGGAGGCCCTGCTCAAGGCGCACTTCAGCGACGGCGTGGACGTCGGCGACCGCGCGGCGCTCACCGACATCGCGGCCGCCGCCGGCCTGGACCGCGAGCGGGTGGCCGGCTACCTGGCCGGGGACGAGGGCGCCGAGGAGGTGCGCGCGCAGATCGCCGAGGGCCGTGAGCTCGGCATCACCGCCGTGCCGACCTTCGTCTTCGAGGGCAAGTGGGCGGTCCAGGGCGGCCAGGAGGCCGAGACCTTCCTGCGCGTCCTGGAGCAGGTCGCCGCCGAGACCGCCGCCGAGACCCCCGCGGCCCCCGTCTGCGACGACGACAGCTGCGCGGTCTGACCATCCGTCAAGCGGCGGCCCCGGATGCCCGGATCAGCTACAGCTGATCCGGGCATCCGCCCAGCTGGCCAGGTCGATCAGACCCCAGCCCCCGGACTCCGACCGGGCGACCAGGCGGAACGAGCGCTGCCCGGTGAGGTCGGCGGTCACGGGCACGGCCCGGCCGCCCGGGGTCAGCGGGCCGGAGCGCCAGAGCACCGTGCCGTCCCCGCCCTCGACCGAGAGGCGGACCGTGCCGAACCGCAGGCCGCCGTCGTCCAGCCCGGCCACCGCACGGAACGAGGTGCAGGACCGGTTCAGGTCCACCGTCGTCTGCGAGGGCACCCGGGCGCTCAGCCCGCGCTGGTAGCGGGTGCCGCCGATCCACAGGCCGGTGCGCTGCCAGACCCAGCCGCCGCCGCGGCGGATCGTCGGGGTCGGCGGCGGGTCACGGTGACCGCCCTGCGGGCCGAACGGCAGGTCGTCGGCCCAGAAGTCGACGAGCTCGGGCGGGGTCGGGGTGGGCGACGAGGTCGGCTTCGGCACCGTCGGCGGGGTGGGCGTCGGCGGTGGGGTGACCACCGGCGGTTCCGGCGGGGTCGGCGTCGGCGCGGGCCGCTCCGGCGTCCGGCTGGGTGTGGGGCTCGGGCTCGGGCTCGGCGAAGGCGTCGGTGACGGGGTCGGCGAGGCTGCCGGCCGCACCGGAGCGGGCGTCGGGCGGGCGGGCGTCGGAGTCGGCTCCTCCGGGGGTTCCGGAGTGGGCGTCGGAGTCGGCGGGGCCGGCACCGGCTTCGGTGCGGCGGCCGCCGACGGCGGTGCCGCAGGGGCCGAGACGGCCGGTGCGGCCGCCGGGTGCCTGGGCTCGGGCGTGCCGGTGAAGGCGTACGCGGCCACCGCCGCCGCGACCACGGCGATCCCGGCCGCGATCCCGGCCTTGGCGGCCGTCCCCAGCCCCTCGCCGGCCACCGCCCCGGCACCGGAGGACCCTCCGCCGGAGGCCGCACCGCCGGAGGCCGCACCGGCCCCCGCACCTGCGGTCGCTCCGCCCGCGGTCGCTCCGCTCCCGGTCGCGGTGGCCCCCGCCACCGCCCCGGCACCGACCGCGCCGAGCCCCATCGCGGCGGCGGCAGCGGTGAAGTACCCGGCCCCGACCCAGACCAGCACACCCCCGGGCAGGAGCGCCCGCAGGCCGGTGTTGATCTCGGTCAGCTCCAGGTACGCGGCCGTGCAGCGGTCGCACTCCTGGACGTGCCGGCCGACCTCGGCCGAGGCGCGCTTGCGCAGCGAACCGCGCGCGTAGGCGCCGAGCCGGTTGGCGTAGGCCTCGCAGTCCCGGTCCTGACTGCCCGACACGTGGGCCTGGAGGAAGGCGGCGGCCAGCCGGTCCCGGGCCCGGT
Source organism: Kitasatospora sp. NPDC001664 (assembly GCF_053596675.1). Taxonomy (NCBI): domain Bacteria; kingdom Bacillati; phylum Actinomycetota; class Actinomycetes; order Kitasatosporales; family Streptomycetaceae; genus Kitasatospora; species Kitasatospora sp. NPDC001664. The sequence goes on along the minus strand of NZ_JBSFGS010000053.1, from coordinate 5,687 downwards.
GGGCCTGGACGGCGGTGGCGTTGGCGGTCTTGCCGAGCATCACCGCGACGGTCTTCGGCGACTCCCGCTCGACCTCGGTGTGCCAGAGCACCACCCGGTCGTCCTCGGGGAGTTCGGCGTAGGCCTGCATCACCATCCGCTGGTCGGCCATCGCCATCGCCCAGGCGTCCGCGCCCGGGTCGGCCAGGTCCAGGTCGATGGTGGCGGCCGAGGTCTTGGCGAACGTGCTGAAGTCGTCGACCAGTTGCTCGCGGCGCTCGCTGCGCGCCCAGGCGGCGGCCACGTTGCGCACGGCCGTCAGCAGGTAGGCGCGGACCGCGAACTCCGGCCCCTTGCCCGCCCGCAGGGCCTGCAGGGTGCGGGCGAAGACCTCGCCGGCCAGGTCCTCGGCGGTGAAGCTGTCCCGGCAGCAGGTCCGGGCGTAGCGGCGCACCGAGTCGGCGTGCCGCCGGTAGATCTCCTCGTACGCGCCGTCGTCGCCGGCCCGCACCATGGCGGTCAACTCGGCGTCGGAGGGCGGCCGTTCGCCGTCGACCGGATCGGCCGGGGCGGGCACCACCGGGCGGGCCGGCGGTTCCCCGGGCACGCCCATGAAGGCCTCCGGGGTGACCCCGCCCTGTCCGGCGGCGGCCTGCCCGGGCACCCGGCCCGGGGGCACGGCGGCGGCCCGGCCGCCCGGCAGTGACTCGCGGATGGGGGCGCCGGCCTGGTCCGGCACCTGGCCGGGCGCGTCGAGCCCGTGGCCGTGCTCGTTCTGCTCCTCGGCGCTCAACGTGCCTCCCACCGGGCCGGGGTGCGCCCGGAGACCGTCCGGCCGGGCACGGAGACCCTACGACCGGGCACGGTGACCGCCCGGTGCACCGACCCGGCGCGGGCCGCGGCTCCGGCCGGGCGAACGGCGCGCAACGGGACAATGGCTCCAACCACGGCCAAAGAATGGCATAGCGGAGCGGACACGGGAAGCCGCAGCCGTCCGGACCCACCCGTACGGGCACCGCCGGCGGTCCGGGGCCGGAAGACCTCCGGGCCCCGGACCCACCGACAGGACGCGCGCTCGGTACGGGTGTTGACCGCTCAGCGGGCCCGCAGCCCGTGCAGCAGGATCTGCAACAGCCGCTCCGCCGGGGCGTCGTGGAGTTGACCCTCGGCGGGCTCGGCGCCCTCCTCGCGCGCGGCCCTGGCGTGCACCGGCACGGCGGCGGTGAGCACCAGCACCACGTCCGCGACGGTCACCCCCGGCCGCAGCTCGCCCGCCGCACCCGCCCGGGCCACCAGCGCGGCCAACAGGTGCAGCAGCTGGCGCGGGTCCGCGTCCCCGGCCGGCTCGGCCGCGCGCCGTCCGGCGGGCTCCGCCGTGTACGCCGCCGGCTCCGCCGCGTACGCCCCGGGACCCTCCGAGCGGCGCAGCTGCTCCGGCACCTGCGGCTCCGCCGCGTCCCGGAAGGTGGCCAGCTCCTCCGCGTAGCGGAACGCCGAGGGCGGCAGCAGCCGGCCGGCGCCGGAGCCGACCGCCCGGGACAGGTACCCGGCCAGCGCCTCCCAGGGGCCGGAGCCGCCGTACAGCGACTCCTTGGCCTGAGCGGTCAGCCACGCCACCTCCTCGGCGGCGATCCGCTGGACCAGCACCTCCTTGCTCGGGAAGCGCCGGTAGACGGTGCCCACGCCGACGCCGGCGCGACGGGCGACCTCCTCCATCGGGGCCCCGTAGCCGAGCTCGCCGAACACCTGGCGGGCGGCGCGCAGCACGCTCTCCAGGTTCCGCCGGGCGTCCACCCGCAGCCGTGCCGCGCCCGAGGGCTCGTCAGGCGCGGCATAGCTCTCCCGGGCACCCGGCCCGCGCTGCTCCGGCACCACTCCGGCCGGGTTGCGATCCGCCGCTAGTGGCACGGGCAGCCCCAACAGTTGTTCCTGATCAGTCATGACAACCTCCCCCGAAGGCGCCCGGACGGGCGCCACACAGTCCGGCCGCTCGGGCACCCCCCAGGTGCACGGCGGTGCCCGAGCAGGACGGTGCCGCCCCGGATCGGGCGGACTTCCGCACCAACCTTCCCCGGTCGGGCCCACTGCAGTCGGACAGCTCCACGGGGCCGGCACCGGTCCGGCCCAACGCACAATCCGACCATAGTTCAAGGAAGTTCGCGGCAGAAGTGGACCTAAAGGCCGGGACGACGGCAAATCCCGGCCACCCGGGGTCCACCTGCCGGCCCACTCTTCGGCCGGTTTCCACCACCCGATCCGGTACGGCCTGTGGACAAGACACCACCCGACAGGGCGTCATGGAGGACGCGGCCGGGCGGGCCCCGGCCGCGCACCCGTGCTCACCCCGGAAAGAGGTGGCCCCATCAGGATCCTGATCGTCGGCGGCGGCTGCGCCGGAACCGCCACCGCCCTGCGCCTGCAACAGCTGCTCAAGGCCGAACTCCGCGACGGCCGGGCCGAGATCACGCTGGTGGAGCCCCGGCCGTACCTCACCTACCAGCCACTGCTGGCCGAGGTCGCGGCAGGCTCGGTGGACCCCCGCCACGTGGTGGTGCCGCTGCGCCGCCTGCTGACCCAGTGCCGGGTGCTCACCGCCCGGGTGGTCCGGATCGAGCACGCCGAGCGCCGGGTCACCCTCACCCCCGTGGACCGGGACGGCGCCGTCGAGCTCACCGAACTCCCGTACGACGTCCTGGTGGTGGCCCCCGGCTCGGTCTCCCGCACCGCCCCCGTGCCCGGCCTGGCCGAGCACGGCCTCGGCTTCGCCACCGTCGGCGAGGCGGTCGCCCTGCGCAACCACGTGCTCGAACAGCTCGACCTGGCCTCCACCACCCGCGACCCGGAGCTCCGCCAGTCCGCCCTGACCTTCGTCTTCGTCGGCGCCGGCTACGCCGGGGTCGGCGCCCTCGCCGAACTGGAGGACATGGCCCGGTACGCCGCCAAGGGCTACCACAACCTCCAGCCCGAGGACCTGCGCTGGATCCTGGTCGAGGCCCGCGACCGGATCCTCCCCGAGGAGCCGCCCGAGCTCGCCGACCACACCCTGGCCGAACTGCGCGAGCGCTCCATCGACGTCCGCCTCGCCACCACCCTGGACTCCGCCGCCGACCGCCTGATGAGCCTCTCCGACGGCAGCCGCTTCTGCGCCCGCACCCTGGTCTGGACGGCCGGCGTCCGCCCCGCCCCGCTGCTGCGCGACTCCGACCTCCCGCTCGACCGGCACGGCCGGGTGCGCTGCCTGCCCACCCTCCAGGGCGCCGGACCTGACGGAGTCGCGGTGAACGCGCTCTGGGCCGCCGGCGACTGCGCCTCCGTCCCCGACCCGACCGCCCCCGAGCGCCTCGGCCACCCCGCTGACTGCGCCCCCAACGCCCAGCACGCCGTCGCCCAGGCCACCCTGCTGGCCGAGAACCTGGCCGCGGCCCTGACGGACCGTCCCCTGACGCCCTACCAACCCGGCCGGGTCAGCTGCTCCACCTCGCTCGGCCTGCGCCGCGCGGTCGCCCACACCAGCCGCGGCGGGCGGCTCACCGGCCGCCGCGCCTGGTGGCTGCACCGGGCCCGCCACCTGCGGGGCCTGCCCAGCACCGAACGGCGGATCAGGGTGCTCACGGGCTGGCTGCTCGGCGGGCTGTTCAGCCGGGAAGTGGTCTCGCTGGGCGCGGTCGAACACCCCCGCTCGGAGTTCGAGGCGGGCTTCAAGCCGTGACCGGGACGGACCGGCCCGGTGCGGCTCCTGCCGCAGTACGTCCCACAAGGTGGGACGAAACACCCCGCAATGGTCGTACGACTTCCGGAATCGCACTCAGGCCTGACAGGATCAGCCCGTCCGGACCATCACGCCGAGTGGCCTGTCGAGCACACGATGTGATGATCCGTCAGAAACTCGCCCGGGGACTCGCGGACCCGCCGAGCTGGTCCCCCGAAGGAACGGCCCTCGCTTGAACCTCATGCGCTGGAGCGCCAGGCTCACCGGAGCAGCCTGGCGCCCCGCCCCGCCCCCCGCGCCCGGCGAGCCGGTCAACCTGCCCGCCCCGCGCGAGCCCGGCGTGCCCGGCGCCCTGCTCGACCTGCGCGAGATCGACGAGCTCTACGACCTGCGGAACGTCCTCGGCCGCCTCCCCGCCCCGGTCGCCGTCACCTACGGTCCCCTCCACCAGCTCGGCTACGCCAACCGCGCCTACCGCGAGCTCTTCGGCGACCGCCCGCCCGGCCTCCCCGCCGTCGAAGCCCTCCCCGAACTCGCCGGCCTCGGCGTCCTCCCCCTGATGGACCAGGCCCTGCGCAGCGGCCGCCCCCGCAGCGTCAAGGCCCGCAGGATCATCGGCCTCGACGGCAGCCGCTACTACAACGTCTCCTGCGTCCCGCTCGGCAGCGAGGGCGGCACCGACCCGGCGGCCGCGGCCGCCGCCACGGCCGCCCTCGTCGGCGCCGGCCCGGCCCCCCTCGCCCCGCCCGAGGGCCCCGGCACCCACGACGACGTGGTCCGCCACCCCGTCGGCGTCCTCGTCTACGCCGCCGAGGTCACCGACCAGGTCCTCGCCGCCACCCGCCTGCGCGAAGCCGAGAGCCGCCAACGCGAAGCCGCCGTCACCCTCCAGCGCAGCCTCCTCCCGCAGAAGCTCGAACAGCCCGCCGGCCTCACCGTCGCCGCCACCTACCAACCCGGCGGCGCCGAGGCCGCCGTCGGCGGCGACTGGTACGACGTCATCGGCCTCGGCGGCGGCCGCACCGCCCTGGTCATCGGCGACGTCATGGGCCGCGGCCTGCGCGCCGCCGCCGTGATGGGCCAGCTCCGCACCGCCGTCCGCGCGTACGCCCGCCTCGACCTCCCCCCGCACGAGGTGATGACCCTCCTCGACGGCCTCGCCATGGAGATCGACGCCAACCAGATCGCCACCTGCACCTACGCCGTCTGGGACCAGGCCCCCGCCACCCTCGTCTACGCCTCCGCCGGCCACCTCCCCCTCCTCCTCCGCGGCCCCGACGGCACCGTCCTGCGAGGAGAGGAACAGAACGGCCCCCCGCTCGGCACCGGCAGCGGCACCCACATCTCCCACACCCTCCGCCTCCTCCCCGGCACCACCGGCGTCCTCTATACCGACGGCCTGGTCGAACGCCGCGACGAGGACATCGACCACGGCATCGACCAGCTGGCCCACACCCTGGCCGGCGCCATCGGCAACCCCGACGTGGTCTGCGCCCGCCTGCTGCGCACCATGGGCGTCACCACCGACCACGACGACGACGTCGCGGTCCTGGCCTTCCAGGTCCCGTCGGACCGGCCTCCGGCCACGGGTTGACGTCGCCCTCGCAGAGGTCTAGTGTTCTCCGAGCTGCCTGACAGGGAGAACCGGACGCGCGCTCTGCACGGACGGTCCCGGGGTGGCCGATCTCCTGAAACACCACTTCTCATTCGAACTGGCTCGCGCCTTGTCGCGGGTCGGTCTGATTTGTCGTGTGCAAATTCAGAAGATCGGGCCGAATTCGCTTTACAAGGCGGGTATCGGTTAGAGTTTGAAACGTCGGACGGGCCGTCAGGTCGCAGAAGACGCAAGCGAGTTGGATGAACGAAGCGCCGCAAACGGGGCGGAAAACATCTGGTAAGCTAAGAACACGAAAGAACGAAGCGCCCGGAGGGCCCGCTGGAAGGCGGATCGAAGGAAGCCACCGTTCCTTGAGAACTCAACAGCGTGCCAAAAGTCAAC
>NZ_JBSFGS010000052.1:0-29310 GCF_053596675.1 Kitasatospora sp. NPDC001664 | reverse complement strand
GCGGCGTGGTGCTTGGAGTGGTGCAGCTCGAGGATCTCGGCGGACATCGCCTTCTCCAGAGCCGAGTAGTCGTACGGAAGATCGGGGAGCGTGTAGGTGCCCATCGGGCCCACCACCTTTTCGGAGCGCTGATCTGTCGTCTACGACCCCAACATCCTTGTGCCGCAAGGGGCAAGGAACGGCGGGCCGGTTCCGACCAAGGTCCGATCCAGCCTAGGTCCGTGGACCTAGCGCCCTTGTTGCACAATCAATGCAAGTACATGAACGAGGGAACAAGGCGGAACCATGTCGGATTCACCCGTGGTGCTGGGCATCGAGTCGTCCTGCGACGAGACCGGCGCCGGACTGGTCCGGGACGGGGTGCTGCTCGGCCAGGCGGTGGCGTCCAGCATGGACGAGCACGCGCGCTTCGGTGGCGTCGTGCCGGAGATCGCCGCGCGGGCGCACGTGCACGCCGTCGCCCCCGTGGTCCGCGAGGCGCTGGACCGGGCCGGGCTGACCCTGGCCGACGTCGGCGCGGTGGCCGTCACCACCGGGCCCGGCCTGTCGGGGGCGCTCCAGGTCGGGGTGGCCGCCGCCAAGTCCTACGCCTTCTCGCTGGGCGTCCCGCTCTACGGGGTGCACCACCTGGCCGGCCACGTGGCCGCCGCGACCCTGGACGGCGGACCGCTGCCGGACCCGTGCGTCGTGCTGATCGTCTCCGGCGGCCACACCTCGCTGCTGCTGGTGCGCGACCTGGCCCGCGACCCGATCGTCCACCTCGGGGACACCCTGGACGACGCGGCCGGCGAGTGCTTCGACAAGGTGGCCCGGATCCTCGGCCTGCCCTACCCCGGCGGCCCCGCCATCGACCGGGCGGCCCGCGAGGGCGACCGGAAGGCGGTGCGTTTCCCGCGTCCGCTGACGGGTGCTCAGGACGCTCCCTACGCCTTCTCCTTCTCCGGCCTGAAGACCGCCGCCGCCCGCTGGGTGGAGGCCCAGGAGCGCCCGCACGTGCCGGACGCCGCCGCCGCCCTCCAGGAGGCGGTGGCCGACGTGCTCACCCGCAAGGCCGTCCGGGCCTGCACCGACCACGGGATCACCACCCTGGTGGTGGTCGGCGGGGTGGCCGCCAACTCCCGGGTGCGCGAACTGGCCGAGCGCCGCTGCGCCTCGGCCGGCATCACCCTGCGCGTCCCGCCGCTGGGCCTGTGCACCGACAACGGCGCGATGATCGCCGCCATCGGCGACCTGCTGGTCCGCGCCGGCGCCGAACCCGCCCCGGCCGACGTCTCGGTCGACCCCTCCGCCCCGCTGGAGCACGCCGCGCTGGTCCCGCTCGCCCACCGGCGGCGGGCAGCCGCCTGACGGTACCGTCGGCCCCGGACGTACGACGGAGGAGGGGCATGACCACCACGGTGCTGGACGCCAGGGCGCTCAACCGGGCCACGCTGGCGCGCCAACTGCTGCTGGAGCGGGCCGGGCTGACGGTGCCGCAGGTGCTGGAGCGGCTGGCCGGGCTCCAGGCCCAGACCCCGCAGACCTGGTACGTCGGGCTGTGGAGCCGGATGGACCGCGACCCCGCGGCGGAGGCCTCGGCACTGCTGGCGGACGGTGCGGCGGTGCGGATCGCGGTGATGCGCGGGACGATCCACCTGCTCACCACCGAGGACGCGCGCTGGCTGCGGCCGCTGGTCGACCCGGTGATCGAGCGCGGCACGCTGTCCGCCTTCCGCCGCAAGCTGGCCGGGCTGGACCTGGCCGAGGTGACGGCGGCCGGGCGGGCGGCGTTCGCCGAAGGGCCGCTCACCTTCGCCGAGTTGGGGAAGCTGCTGGCCGAACGCTGGCCCGGGCACGACGGTGCGGCGATGGCACAGGCGGTGCGGGCGGCGGTGCCGCTGGCGCAGGTGCCGCCGCGCGGTCTCTGGGGCCGCAGCGGGCCGGTGGCCCACCTGCCGCTGGAGCAGTGGACCGGGCAGGGCCTGCGGGCCGCTCCGGTGGACGAGCTGGTGCGGCGCTACCTGGCGGCCTTCGGGCCGGCCACCGTCAAGGACGTGCAGCAGTGGTCGGGCCTGACCAGGCTGGCCGAGGTGCTGGACCGGCTCCGCCCGGAGCTGGTGACCTTCCGGGACGAGGAGGGCCGCGAACTGTTCGACCTCCCGCAGGCACCCCGCCCGGACGGGGACGTCCCGGCGCCGGTCCGCTACCTCTACGACTTCGACAACCTGCTGCTCTCGCACGCCGACCGGAGCAGGGTGCTGACGGTGGACTTCGCCGACCAGGGCTTCGCCGGGGTGAACGAGATGCCCCGGTCCGTGCTGGTGGACGGCTGGGTGGCGGCCACCTGGCGGATCGAGACCGGCAAGCGGGAGGCGGTGGTGACGGTGCGTCCGTTCCACCGCCTGACGGCCGCGCAGCGGCACGACCTGGTGGAGGAGGGCACCGCGCTGGCCCGCTTCCTGGCCCCGGAGGCGGCGCGGCACGAGGTCCGGATCACCGCTCCCACGACCACCTGACACTGTCCCGGCCGGACCATGGCGACCTTCACCGCCCGTCCACATACTCGGTCGTGCGCCGAACCCTCGACGACGCGGCGCCACGGGCACGTTGACCGGAAGAGGTGATGGTCGGTGCGCAGGGTGAGTGCGACGGAGGGCTTCCTCGGTGCCGAGCCGTGGCGGGCGAACGGCCACTGGGACGTGGTGGTGGTCGGGCTCCCGTACAGCGGGAGCAGCGCGGCCGGTCGGGCCGACCTCGGCCCCGGGATGCTGCGCAGCGTCTCCCGGGCCGTCAGCCCGGGGCTGCTCCGCGGGCCCGTCCCGGGCTGGTGGGACCGGGCGGAGCAGGAGCTGCTCTGCGCCGGGCTGACCTTCGCCGACGCCGGCGACCTGCGGATGGACCCGCTCAACGCCGGACAGGACCTCGACCTGGTGCCGGAGGTGCTGGAGCGGCTGCGGGCCACCTGCCGGCTGCTGCTGGTGCTGGGCGGCGACGACTCGCTCGGCTACTGGGTGCACGAGGGCTTCGCCGGCGTGCTGGCGCACCTGGACGCGGAGCAGGACGACCAGGAGCCGCGCTGCCCCTCCGGGCCGACCAGGAGCGACTTCGTCCGCCACCTGGAGCGGCTGGAGGAGCTGCGGATCGTCCAGTACGGGCAGCGCGGCCTGGTGCAGGGGCGCCCCGAGGGGCCCGGTGACCGCCGGGACCTGGCCCGGGACGTGGCCGAGCTCAAGTCGCTGGTCGCGGGCTCCGGCGCGGCCGCCTGCGCGGTCCTGCTGGACGTGTCCGTGCTCGACCCCGGGGTGGTCCGCAGCGTCGCCGCGCCGCTGCCCGACGGGCTGACCACCGATCAACTCGGCGGCACCCTGCGGGCGGTGGGCTCGGCGGGCGTACCGGTGCGGCAACTCACGGTGACCGAGTTCGCCCCCGAGGGGGCGGAGGGCGCGGCCGGGCGGCTGGACGCGATGCGGCTGGTGCAGCTGGTCGTCCGGGCCTGTCACGACTGGCTGACCTGAGGCGGTGCCCCGCGGGGCGTCACCGAACTGACCGCCCCGCTGGTCCGCCCCGACGGCTACGCCGCCTGGAGTTCGGCCTCACCGGCCCCGCTCACCACCGCGCTGACCCGCTGGTTCAGCGAGCCGTCCGGCAGCTGACGGCGGTTCAGAGCAGCGAGAGCGCCTGGTCGGCGGCGGCCCGGATCCGGACCCGGTCCGGGGCGGCCCGGGCGATCACCCGGATCCCCTGGAGCAGCACCAGCAGGAAGCGGGCCAGTGCGTAGGGGTCCTTGGACCCGTCCAGCTCCCCCTGGGCGTGGGCCCGGACCAGCGCGGAGGTCAGGGCGGTCTCCAGGACCGTCCAGCTCCGTTCGACCTGGGCGGCCACCACCGGGTCGCGGGAGGAGAGCTCGATGGCCGCGTTGACCACCAGGCAGCCGCGCGGCTCGGAGTCGTGCAGGGCCTCGTGCACCCAGCTCTCCACCAGCGCCCGGACGGCCGGGAGGGCCGGGCCCGGCTGCGACAGGGCCGCGACGAACCCGGTCTCCCGGCTCTCCAGGTAGCGCTTGAGGGCGCTGAGGTAGAGGTCGTGCTTGCTGCCGAAGGTCCCGTAGATGCTGGCCCGGGCGATGCCCAGGTGCTCGACCAGGTCGGCCATCGAGGTGGCCTCGTAGCCGCGCTCCCAGAACAGGTCCATCGCCTGCACCAGCACGCTGTCCGGATCGAACTCCTTGGTCCTCGCCATGGCTCCGACCGTAAGTCATTCGAGACCGTTCGGTCCAGTAGTGGACCGGGGACCAGGGCGCCGGGTCCGAGGGGTCGATGAACTGGTTCACGTGATCCCTTGAGCCTCTCGGAGGGGCGATCATTGCTCTATCTGGACCAAGCGTTCTTGAACTGCTACGGTTCAGGAACAGCAGAGATCTGGCGAACTGGTCTCTATCTGGAACGATTGGTCTGGAAAAGCTGGAGGGGTGTCATGGCTGCGGATCCGGCCCTCGGGCCGCCGGTCTTACGGCAGCGGGCCGCGTTCGCACTGCTGGGGACGGTGCAGGTGGTGCTGATCGCCACGATCACCGTGATCACGGTCGCGCTGCCCGCGATCCAGGCCGAACTCGGGCTCACCGAAACGGACTTGGTGCTCGCCATCTCGGCGTACAGCCTCTCCTTCGGCGGGCTGCTGCTGCTCGGCGGACGGCTGGCCGACCTGCTCGGCCACCGCCGGGTCTTCACCGCCGGAGTGCTGGTCTTCGGACTCGCCTCGGCCCTCGCCGCCGCCGCGCCGAACCTGGCGCTGCTGGTGGCGGCCCGCTTCGGCCAGGGCGTCGGTGCGGCCGCCGCGGCCCCGGCCGCGATGGCCCTGCTCGGCTCGGTCTTCCCGGCCGCCGAGCGGCGCGGACGGGCCCTCGCGGTCTGGGGCGTGCTGGCCTCGATCGGGGCCGGTACGGGGAACATCGTCTCCGGCGTGGTGCTGCACTGGGTCTCCTGGCGGTGGACCTTCGTGGCCCCCGCGGCGGTGGCCGCCGTGGTGGTGCTCGCCGCCCCCAGGGTGCTGCCGTCCGGGCCCGGGCCCCGGCGGGAGAAGCTCGACCTGCCCGGCGCGGTGCTGGCCACCGCCGGCCTGGCCGCCCTGATCTTCGGCCTGACCGAAGTCCACAGCCTGTGGATCGCAGTGGGGACCGTCCTGCTTGCGGCCTTCGGGCTCACCCAGCTCCGCGGCTCCAGCCCGCTGGTGCCGCCCTCCTTCCTGGCCTCGCCCCGCCGGGTGGCCGCCCTGACGGCGATCGCGCTGACCGCCGCCTGCATGGCCACCTACTTCTTCGTGCTCGCGCTCTACTTCCAGCAGGTGCGCGGCTACTCGACCCTGGCCACCTCGGCGGCCTTCGTCCCGCCGGCCCTCGCAGTGGTGCCGGCCGGTGCGCTGGCCGGCCGGGCCCTGGCCCGGTACGCCCCCGCCGCCGTCACCTCTGCCGGGCTCGGGCTCTCCGCCCTGGGGCTCGCGGTGCTCAGCGGGATCTCCGCCGACAGCGCGTACGTCGGCCCGCTGCTGATCGGAGTGGTCCTCTTCCCGGTCGGGGCCGGCTTCACCTTCTCGGGTGCCACCGTCTGGGCGGTCAGCGACGCCCCGGCCCACCAAGCCGGCCTGGCCGGAGGGGTGATGAACACCGCGATGGAGATCGGCCCCCCGATCGGCCTCGCCGTCCTGATCCCTCTCGCCACCGCCCACGCCGGCACCACTCCCACCCCGGCCGCCGTCTCCTCCGGCTACGCCTTCGCCTTCCTCCTCGCCGCAGCCACCCTCACGGTGGCGGCCGCCCTGACGCTGCTGCTGCGCACCAGAGCAACTCGCTAGAGCGGCGCACCTGGCTACGCCACCAGGGGCGCGAGGAACTGCGCGAAGCGGAAGGCGGCCCAGAGCCAGATCGGGGCACGTCAGCCAGTTGCACGCGCTGCCGTTCCCCAGCGCGCAGTTCCTCGCGCCCCCGGCCTCACCACCTACGTCCCTCACGCCCCTCGGGGCCAACCCATCTGCGAAACCTAGGAGTTCTCATGTCCGCCCGCTTCACCGACAAGGTCGTCCTGGTCACCGGTGCCGCCGGAGTCGTCGGCCGCACTACCGCCCTCGCCTTCGCCAGGGAGGGCGCCACCGTGGTGGTGGCCGACCGCAACGAGGACGGCGTCGACGAGACCGTGAAGCTGATCGAGGAGGAGGGCGGGAAGGCCGGCGGCGTGCTGGTCGACGTCGCCGACTCCGCCTCGCTGGCCAACGCGGTGCGGCACGCCGTCGAGACCCACGGCGGCCTGCACGTGGCCTTCAACAACGCCGGCATCCTCCGCGGCGGCACCCCCGTCGCCGAGCACGACGAGCAGGCCTGGCACGACTCCATCGCGGTCAACCTGACCGGCGTGTTCTTCGCCCTCAAGCACCAGATCGCCCACATGAGCGCCCACGGCGGCGGCACCATCGTCAACACCGCCTCCAACCTCGGCGCCCACTGGCGGCTGGCCAACATGGCGGCGTACTCGACCTCCAAGGCCGGCGTCTCCTACCTGACCAAGACCGCCGCGCTGGAGGCGATCCCGCATGGCGTCCGGATCAACTCGATCAGCCCCGGCCCGATCGACACCCCGATGTCCTACCTGCCGGGCGAGACCCGTGAGCAGCGCGACGCCCGCCTCGGCCCGACCGTCCCGCTGGGCCGGGTCGCCGACCCGGCGGAGATCGCCAAGGCGGTGCTCTGGCTGGCCTCCGAGGAGTCCAGCTTCGTGGTCGGCCACGACCACGTGATCGACGGCGGCGCCACCGCCTGACGCCGCGTCACACCGCTGGGCGGGCCCGGACCACCACCCCCGTGGGCGGCCCGGACCCGCCTTGCCGCCACCCCTGCGCCCTGTCCCGTTCTCAGCCCCGCTCGGCCGCGGAGCGCTCCACCTCGGCGATCACCTGCCCGGCCATCCGCTCCGCGAAGCGGTTTCCGACCACGCAGCCCACCACGATCGCCGCCACCAGCATCACCGTGCCCAGCCACACCATGGTCTCCACCGGCAGCACGTACGCGCAGACCGCCTTGACCGCGCACTCCGCGACCAGCACCGACCCCCAGGCCAGCGAGAAGTTCCGCTCGTTCCGGCGGAACTCCGCCGAGCCGGCCATCAGCCGCCCCCAGGCCGCCTCCCGCCCGGCCCGCCCCTTCACCACGAAGGGCTTCATCCCCGCCGTCATCAGCGGCCGCCCGAGCAGCGCGGTGACGATCATCGAGCCGCCGATCACGCTGCTCAACAGCGCGTCCTTGACCAGCATCAACCGGGCGTCCCCCGCGACCAGCGACAGTCCGATCCCGGCCACGTTGACCACCAGCATCACCGCCGCGAGCGCGTTCACCCGCCGCTCCCGCATCAGCCCCGCCACCGTCCGCACCACCGGCACCGCACTCGCCACCGCCAGCGAGGCCACCAACCCCATCCCCAGCACCGAGTGCGCCAGGTAGTACGCCCCCAACGGCACCGCCACGTCCACCGCCAGCGGCTTCAACCCCGCCCACGCGTCCCCGCCCCGCCCCTGCTCCGCCCGCTGGACCGCCGTGCCCTCGATGACCGCCATGACCGCTCCCCGTTGTCCGTCCCCGCCGTTCTCCGACCCCTCAAGACTCCCGCCGACCAGGCCCCCTGATGCAGTGCCACCCGTTGCCGAAACCGCATGACGGTTGTCACGCCCCGGCCGCGCTCCGGTGGCGGGACCACCACCGGGCGGTGAGGGTGGGGCGCGGGGGTCGGCTCTGGCGGAAGGAGATGTGCGGATGGTCGAGGTGACGGGACCGTATGCGGTCGGGACGCCCTGTTGGGTGGACCTGACCTCGAAGGACCAGCAGGCGGCGCTGGACTTCTACCGGGACCTGCTCGGGTGGCAGGGGCAGGTCGGGCCGCCGGAGTTCGGCGGGTACGCGGTCTGTGACCTGAACGGCCGTCCGGTGGCCGGGGTGATGGGGCCGGTGCCGACGGAACCGGGTCAGCCGGCGGTGCCGCCGAACTGGACCACGTACCTGGCGACCGACGACGCGGACGCCACGCTGACCGCGATCGGCGACAACGGCGGGACGGTGCTGTTCCCGGTGATGGACGTCGGCACCATCGGCCGGATGCTGGTGGCCGCCGACCCGACCGGCGCGGTGTTCGGGGTCTGGCAGCCGCTGGAGTTCCCGGGTGCGGGGGTCTGGGGCGAGGCGGGGGCGGTGGTCTGGAACGAGCTGCGCACGCCCGCGCCGGACGCGGCCGGCGTGTTCTACAACGCGGTCTTCGGGGTGCAGATCGCGCCGATGGAGCAGATGCCCGAGTACCTGTCCTTCAACGTGAACGGCAAGAGCAGCGGCGGCGTCACCACCCTGGAGGGCGACCCGCCCGGCACCCCGCCGCACTGGCGCACCTACTTCGGCGTGGACGACACCGACTCCACCGTGGACGCCCTGGTCAAGGCCGGCGGCACCGTGCTGGAGCCGCCCACCGACTACCCGTGGGGGCGCAACGCCCTGGTCCAGGACCGGGACGGCGCGGTGTTCGCCCTGCTGAAGCCCAATCCGATGTGACGGACCGCCAGGCGGCCGGAGCCGCCCGTTCGCGACGCGCCAGAAACGCCGCGAATGGGCGGTTCTCCGTGCCGTTCGGGCCAGACTGAAGGCCATGCTGGGGCTTCCGGACCACATCCACGCGTTCCTGTTCGACCTCGACGGCGTGTTGACGCAGACGGCCAAGGTGCACGCGGCCGCCTGGAAGGACATGTTCGACGCCTTCCTGCGCGAGGAGGCCGACCGCACCGGCGGAGCCTTCGTGCCCTTCGACCCGGTCGCCGACTACGACACCTACGTGGACGGCCGCCCCAGACTCGACGGCACCCGCACCTTCCTGGCCGCCCGCGGCATCACCCTTCCCGAGGGCGCCCCGGACGACCCGCCCGGCACCCGCAGCGTGGCCGGGCTCGGCAACGCCAAGAACGAGACCGTGCTGCGGCTGATCGAGGAGCAGGGCGTGCAGCCCTACCCGGGGTCGGTGGAGTACCTGCACCGGCTGGCCGCGCTCGGCCTGCCCCGGGCCGTGGTCTCCTCCAGCGCCAACTGCCGGGACGTGCTGCGCGCGGCCGGCATCGACGGGCTCTTCGACGTGGTGGTGGACGGCCTGGTGGCGCAGCGGGACCACCTGCCCGGCAAGCCGGCCCCGGACACCTACCTGGCCGCCGCGAAGGCGCTGGGCACCGAGCCGGCCCGGGCCGCCGTCTTCGAGGACGCGCTGGCCGGGGTCGCGGCCGGCCGGGCCGGAGGTTTCGGCACCGTGGTCGGGGTGAACCGCACGGGGCAGGCCGAGGCGCTGCGCGAGCACGGCGCCGACCTGGTGGTGGACGACCTGGCCGAGCTGATCCCGACGCAGGAGGACCGCGGATGACCGCGCACGGCAGCTTCACCGTCGACCCCTGGGGCGTGCTGGAGACCGGCCTCGACCTGGCCGCGATGGCCCGCTCCGAGTCGGTCTTCGCGCTCTCCAACGGCCACATCGGCCTGCGGGCCAACCTCGACGAGGGCGAGCCGCACGGCCTGCCGGGCACGTACCTGAACGGGGTCTTCGAGCTGCGCCCGCTGCCGTACGCGGAGGGCGGCTACGGCTACCCCGAGTCCGGTCAGAGCGTCATCAACGTCACCAACGGGAAGATCATCCGACTGCTGGTGGACGACGAGCCCTTCGATCTGCGCTACGGCGAACTCCGCAGTCACCAGCGGCGGTTGGACTTCCGGGACGGCCTGCTGCGGCGCGAGGCGGAGTGGACCTCCCCGGCTGGACGGACCGTCAAGGTGGTCTCCACCCGGCTGGTCTCGCTCACCCAGCGGGCCGTCGCCTCGGTGGACTACCGGGTGACGGCGGTGGACGGTCCGGTGCGGATCGTGCTGCAGTCCGAGCTGGTGGCCAACGAGCAGCTGCCCGGCGGCCAGGAGGCCGACCCGAGGGCCGCCGCCGTGCTGGAGGCCCCGCTGCTGGCCGAGGCCTCCTCGGCGGCCGGCACCAAGGCGGTGCTGGTGCACCGCACCCGGCACAGCGGCCAGCGGGTGGCGGTCGGCATGGACCACGTGATCGAGGGCCCGGAGGGCTTCAACGTCACCGGGGAGAGCGACGAGAACCAGGCCCGGATCAGCGTCACCACCGTGCTCAAGCCCGGCGAGGAGCTGCGGCTCACCAAGTTCACCGCCTACGGCTGGTCGGCGACCCGTTCGCTGCCCGCCGTCCGGGACCAGGTGGAGGCCGCGCTGACCGCCGCGCGGTACACCGGCTGGAACGGGCTGGTGGCCGAACAGCGGGACTACCTGCGGGAGTTCTGGGAGACCAGCGACGTCCAGATCGAGGGCGACGTCGAGCTCCAGCAGGCCGTCCGGTTCGCCCTCTTCCACGTCCTCCAGGCCGGCGCCCGGAGCGAGGAACGGGCCATCCCCGCCAAGGGGTTGACCGGCCCGGGCTACGACGGGCACAGCTTCTGGGACACCGAGACCTTCGTGCTCCCGGTGCTCACCTACTGCCTGCCCGAGGCGGTCAAGCAGGCCCTGCGCTGGCGGCACACCACCCTGCCGCTGGCCCGCGACCGGGCGGCCCAACTCGGCCTGGCCGGCGCGGTGTTCCCCTGGCGGACGATCCGCGGCGAGGAGTGCTCCGGCTACTGGCCGGCCGGTACCGCCGCCTTCCACATCGGCGCCGACATCGCCGTCGCGGTGGCCCGCTACGTGCGGGCCACCGGGGACGTGGAGTTCGAACGCACCCACGGGCTGGAGCTGTTGGTGGAGACGGCCCGGATGTGGCGCTCGCTCGGGCACCACGACGCGGCCGGCCGGTTCCGGATCGAGGGCGTCACCGGGCCCGACGAGTACAGCGCGGTGGCCGACAACAACGTCTTCACCAACCTGATGGCGCAGACCAACCTGCGCGCCGCCGCCGAGGCCGCCGCCCGTCACCAGGTGGAGGCCGCCGCCCTCGGCGTCGGCACCGAGGAGACCGCCGCCTGGCGGGACGCCGCCCGGGCCATGTACGTCCCCTACGACGAGAAGCTCGGCGTGCACCCGCAGGCCGACGGCTTCACCGACCACCAGTTCTGGGACTTCGACGCCACCCCGCCGGAGAAGTACCCGCTGCTGCTGCACTACCCGTACTTCGACCTGTACCGCAAGCAGGTGGTCAAGCAGGCCGACCTGGTGCTGGCCATGCAGGTGCGCGGGGACGCCTTCACCGACGAGCAGAAGGCCCGCAACTTCGCCTACTACGAGCGCCTGACCGTCCGGGACTCCTCGCTCTCCGCCTGCACCCAGGCGGTCATCGCGGCCGAGGTGGGCCAGCTCGACCTGGCCTACGACTACACCGCCGAGGCCGCCCTGATGGACCTCCACGACCTCGGCGGCAACACCAAGGACGGCCTGCACATGGCCTCGCTGGCCGGCGCCTGCCTGGCCCTGGTGGCCGGCTTCGGCGGCCTGCGGGACCACGCCGAGCACCTCTCCTTCCGCCCCCGGCTGCCCGCCGGCCTGCGCCGGCTGGCCTTCGCCCTGGTGGTCCGGGGCAACCTGCTGCACGTCGAGATCACCCACACCCGCACCACCTACACCCTGCGCCGGGGCAACCCGATGACCGTCCTGCACGAGGGCGAACCCCTGCACGTCGAAGCCGGCCGCCCCGCCTCCCGCCCGATGGCCGCCCCCGCCCCGGTGGAGCGCTGCGCCCAGCCCCCCGGCCGCGAACCCGCCCGCCGCCAGCAGACCCCCGGCCCGGCCGTCGGCAGCGGCGTCGAGCCCTCCACCCACCTCGCGGCCGAGTAGCCGCACGACCCTGACGTACCGTCCGACGAGAGCGGGAGGCCCTGTGGGCAGCAGCGTGGCCGAGCAGATGGTGGAGGTGCTCCGGGAGGCCGGGGTGGAGCGGGTCTACGGGGTGGTGGGCGACAGCCTCAACCCGGTGGTGGACGCGATCCGGCGGACGGAGGGCATCGAGTGGGTGCACGTCCGCAACGAGGAGGCCGGGGCCTTCGCGGCCGCCGGGGAGGCCGAACTGACGGGGCGTCTGGCGGTCTGCGCGGGCTCCTGCGGGCCCGGCAACACCCACCTCATCCAGGGCCTCTACGACGCCCAGCGCAGCGGGCTGCCGGTGCTGGCGCTGGCCTCGCACATCCCGTCCTCGCAGATCGGCACCGGCTTCTTCCAGGAGACCCACCCGGAGCGGGTGTTCACCGACTGCAGCAGCTGGTGCGAGACCGTCTCCACCCCGGCCCAGCTGCCCCGGCTGCTCCGGATCGGCATCCAGCACGCCCTCGGCTCGCCCGGCGTCGCGGTGCTGGTCTTCCCCGGCGACGTGGCCGCCCTCCCCGCCGCCCACCCGACCGGCACCGGCCACTACCTGACCGAACGGGCGGTGGCGGCCCCGCCCTGGTCCCAGGTGCAGGAGCTGGCACGGAGGCTGAACGCGGCCGAGAAGGTCGCGGTGTTCGCCGGCGCGGGGGTGCGGGACGCGCACGCCGAGGTGATGGAGCTGGCCGGGCGGGTGCTGGCCCCGGTCGGGCACTCGCTGCGCGGCAAGGAGTGGATCCAGTACGACAACCCGTACGACGTCGGCATGAGCGGCCTGCTCGGCTACGGCGCCTGCCACCAGGCCCTGCACGAGGCCGACCTGGTGCTGCTGCTCGGCACCGACTTCCCCTACGACTCCTTCCTGCCGGGGCGCGACACCATCCAGGTCGACCACGACGCGACCCGGCTCGGGCGCCGCACACCGCTGGAGCTGGCGGTGCACGGCGACGTGGCGGCCACCCTGCGGGCGGTGCTGCCGCTGCTGGAGCAGAAGACCGACCGGGCCTTCCTGGACGACCTGCTCGACCGGCACTGCAAGGCGCTGGAGGAGGTGGTCGGCGCCTACACGAAGAAGATCGAGAAGCACGTGCCGATCCACCCGGAGTACGTCGCCTCGGTGCTGGACGAACTCGCCGACGAGGACGCCGTGTTCACCGTGGACACCGGCATGAACAACGTCTGGGCCGCGCGGTACCTGAGCCCGAACGGACGGCGCCGGGTGATCGGGTCCTTCCTGCACGGCTCGATGGCCAACGCCCTGCCGCACGCGATCGGGGCCCAACTGGCCGCCCCGGGGCGGCAGGTGGTCTCGATGTCGGGGGACGGCGGGATCGGCATGCTGCTCGGCGAGCTGCTGACGCTGGCGAAGTACTGGCTGCCGGTGAAGACGGTGGTGTTCAACAACGGGGCGCTCGGCATGATCAAGCTGGAGATGCTGGTCAGCGGCTACCCCGAGACCGAGACCGACAACGGCGACGTGGACTACGCGGCGCTCGCCCGCGCGGTCGGCCTCCAGGCGATGCGGGTCACCGACCCGGCGAAGGTCCGCGAGGTCCTCGCCGAAGCCCTCTCCCGCCCCGGCCCCGTCCTGGTCGACGTCGTCACCGACCCCAACGCCCTCTCCATCCCGCCCCACATCACCGCCGCCCAACTCAAGGGCTTCGCCCTGGCCGCCGGCAGGACCGTCCTCTCCGGAGGCGTCGGCCGCATGATCGACCTCGCGAGGAGCAACCTCCGCAACATCCCGAGGCCATGAGGTACGTGGCTACGCCGCTGGGGGCGCGAGGAACTGCGCGAGTACGGAAGGCGGCCCAGCGTGAGGTCGGGGCACGTCAGCCAGTTGCACGTGGTGCCGTTCCCCCGCGCGCCCCGCGGCGGAGCCGCAGATCAGCAGAGCCTCGCGCCCCTGGCATCACGTTCTGCCGCGTCCTGCGAGACGGCCACCTTGCCTCACAGGCAAAAAGCTTGCCCGGAGGGCAGGGAAGCGGTGGACTGGGTCCATGAACGCGGACCAGTTCGAGGTGGACGGCCTCGGGGCCCGGCTGCGGGAGCACCGCTCCGCCGCACGCCTCACCCTGGAGGCCGCAGCCGCCCGGGTCGGGCTCTCGCCAGCCTACCTGTCGAGGCTGGAGACCGGACAGCGGCAGCCCTCCCTCCCGGCGCTGCTCGGGCTGGCCCGGGAGTACGGGACCACCGTGTCGGGCCTGCTCGGCGAGCAGCAGGGCGAGCCGGAGCCGGTGATCCGGGGCGGAGTGATCGAGCCGGGGCGGACGGGCGGCTGGGGGTACCGGCGGGCGGGTGCGCCCGGAAGGGCGATGCAGGCGCTGCACGTCCAGGTGCCGCCGGACGTCCAGGACGCCGTCGTGAGGGTCCACCCGGGGGAGGAGTGGCTCTGGGTGGTGAAGGGACGGCTCCGGCTGACCCTGGCCGACCAGGACCACCTGCTGGAGCCGGGCGACTCCGCGCACTTCGACTCGCTCACCCCGCACTGCATCGCCGCCGACTCCCCGGCCGGCGTCGAACTCCTCTTCCTGCACACCCTGTTGCAGAGTCCGGGCAGCAGCCTCTGCCTGCCCGCTCCCCACTGAAAGGGGCACCACCATGGCCAAGTCCAGCCTCGTCCCCGGCCGCCGCTTCGACCGCCGCGTGCTCTGGCGGGTGTTCATCTACATGGTCGCCACGCACGCCTTCCTGGGCTTCCTCGCGCTGCTCTTCGAGATCGGCTCGCGCAACAACTGACGCCCCCTCACAGCCGCGCCAGCGTGCACAGCGCGTCCAGCGCCCCCGGGAAGGCGTGCTCCGGCGGGGTCGCGTACCCGATCACCAACCCCGACCTCGTCCCGGCCGGCGCAGGCCCGGCCGACGGCGTCCGGCACCCGCTCAACGTGTTCAACGACAGCCCCGACCACCCGGCGTGGCGCAGCAGTTCGGCGTCGCTCAACGAACCGGCCGGAAGCCGCAGCACCGCGTGCAGCCCGGCCGCGATCCCCGTCACCTCCACCTCGGGGGCCCGCTCCGCCAGGGCGGCCACCAGCCGGTCGCGCCGCCGCCGGTAGTGCAGGCGGCAGCGCCGGACGTGCCGGTCGAAGCCGCCGGAGACGATCAGCTCGGCCAGTGTCAGCTGGTCCGTCACCCCTGACTGACCGTCCGCCAACTCCTTCTGCCGGACCACCGGTTCGACCAGTTCGGCCGGCAGTGCCAGCCACCCCAGCCGCAGGCCGGGGGCCAGGCTCTTGCTGGCGGTGCCCGCGTACACCACCCGCTCGGGGTCCAGTGCCTGGAGGGCCCCGACCGGTTGGCGGTCGTAGCGGAACTCCCCGTCGTAGTCGTCCTCGATCACGAAGCCGCCGCTCTCCCGGGCCCAGGCCACCGCGGCCGCCCGCCGGGCGGGACGCAGCGGCACGCCGGTCGGGTACTGGTGGGCGGCGGTGAGCACCACCGCGCCCGTCCCGGCCCCGGCGGTCAGCCCGCCGAGCAGGTCGGTGCGGGCGCCGCCGGCGTCCAGCGGGACGGAGACGGTCCGCAGACCGGTGGCGGTGATCACCTCCTGCTGCGGCGGCAGCCCGTACTCCTCCACCGCCACCGACCGCGCGCCGCGCTCGCCGAGCGCGCGGCAGAGCAGGCCGAGGCCCTGCTGGTAGCCGGCGCAGACCAGGATGCGCTCGGGGTCGGTGCGCACGCCCCGGGCGCGGGCCAGGTAGTCGGCCAGGGCTCGGCGCAGTTCGATCCGGCCGCGCGGGTCGGTGTAGCTGAAGGCCTCGTGCGGGGCGGTGGCCAGCGCGCGGCGGCCGGCCGCCAGCCAGGCGGAGCGGGGGAAGAGGCTGAGGTCGGGGCGGCCGGGCATCAGGTCGTAGCGGGCCGCCGGGACGCGCGGCGGGGTGCTGGGCGGGGCCACCGCCGGGGCGCCGCCCCGGTCGGCGACCACGGTGCCGGAGCCCTGACGGGCGGTCAGCCAGCCCTCGGCGGTGAGCTGGGCGTAGGCCTCGGCCACGGTGTTGCGGGCGATGCCGAGGTCGGTGGCCAGCGCCCGGGAGGAGGGCAGCCGGGTGCCGGCGGGCAGGCGGCCGCTCCGGGAGGCCTCCCGGACCGCCTCCTCCAGGGCGGCCCGCAGGCCGAGGCCCCGGGCCCGGCCCGCCGTCAGGTCGAGGTGCAGGTCTCCGCCGAAAGTGGCCCACGATTCCATGGCGTCAATGAACCACGGGAGCGGGCCGCCGCGCACCTACGGTCGAGGCATGAGCAACGGAGAGAACGACTACGTGACCGCCCCCGAGCAGCGCTTCTCGATGCCGGAGCTGGCACCGGACTGGTACCGGGCGATGATCGGGATGGACCGGGAGTCGCGGACCCTGGTGGACCCGGCGCTGGCCGAGCTGGTCCGCACCCGGGCCTCGCAGATCAACGGCTGCGCCTACTGCGTGGACATGCACGCCACCGACGCCCGGCACGGCGGCGAGCAGGAGCACCGGCTGTACGCGCTGCCGGTCTGGCAGGAGACGCCCTACTTCACCGCGGCCGAGCGGGCCGCGCTGGCGCTGACCGAGGCGGTCACCCGGATCGCCGACGGGCCGGTGCCGGACGAGGTGTACCAGGAGGCGGAGAAGCACTTCGAGCCGGCCGCGCTGGCCCAGCTGGTGACCGTGATCATCGCGATCAACGCCTGGAACCGGATCGGCGTCACCGCGCGGATGAGCCCCGCGCCGAAGCGGAGCTGAGGTCTCCGGAAAGAATCTTCCGAGCGGCCGTCACATCCGGGCCGCGGGCCGTGTCGGTGGGGTGAGAGCGGCCGGAGCGGCGAGCAACCGCCCCGGCTCCCCATCCCGAACGAGGAGCCCATCGATGAACGTCACCACCACCGTCGTCACCGTGATCGCCGCCCTGATGTCGGGCTTCTCGGCCTACGCGCTGCTGTCGCGCCAGGTCTGGGTGGTCCAGCCGCTGGAGCAGTACGGCGTGCCGAAGGGCTGGTGGAACCTGCTGGGCGCGGCCAAGGCGGCCGGCGCGCTCGGCCTGCTGGTCGGCCTGGCGGTGGAGCCGCTCGGCCTGGCCGCCGGGATCGGCCTGGTGGCCTACTACGGCGGCGCGGTGGTCACCGTGCTGCGGGCCCGGGCCTGGGGGCACGTCCCGTTCCCGATGGTCTACGCCGCCCCGGTGGTGGCCGCTCTGGTGCTCGCCGCCTGAGCCGGCCGACCGGGTCCGGCGAGTCGGGTCCGACGAGCCGGGGTCGGGTACCGGAAACCGCCGGTCGGCCCCGCACGGAGCTGAGATGGTGAAGGACATGACGACGACTCAGAACGACCAGCGGGCCAAGGCCGAACTCCTGCACGCCCTGCACACCCCGGGCGATCCCCTGGTACTGGCCAACGTGTGGGACGCCGCGACCGCCCGCCTGGTGGAGGCGGCCGGCGCTCCCGCCGTGGCCACCGCGAGCGCCAGCGTCTCCTGGACCAGGGGCGTGCCGGACGGCGGCGGCCTCGACCTGGCCGGGGCACTGGCCCAGACCGCCCTGGTGGTCCGGGCGGTGGAGGTACCGGTGACGGCCGACCTGGAGGACGGGCTGGCGCCCGACGCCGCCGGGGTCGGCCGGGCCGTCACCGAACTGCTCGCGCTCGGCGCCGTCGGCGTGAACCTGGAGGACGGCCTGCGCCCGGTCGCCGAGGCGGCCGAGCGGATCGCGGCGGCCCGGGCAGCGGCCGAGGCGGCGGGCGTGCGGCTGTACGTCAACGCCCGCACCGACGTCTTCGTCCAGGGCGACCGGGACGTCACCGAGACGGTGGAGCGGGCCCGGGCCTACCTGGCGGCGGGGGCCAGCGGGATCTTCGTGCCCGGCGCGGGCGACCCGGCGGTGATCGCCGAGCTGCTGGCCGCGCTCCCCGGGGTGCCGCTGAACGTGATGGCGGGCCCCGGCGCCCCCGCGGTGGCCGAGCTGGCGAAGCTCGGCGTGGCCCGGATCAGCCTGGGCCCCGGCCTGGCCAAGGCCGCCTACGCCGCCGCCCGCCGTGCCGCCGAGGAGCTGTACGCCCACGGGACCTACCAGGCCCTCGAAGGCGGCCTGGAGTACGGCGAGTTGAACGCCCTGTTCGACTGAGACCGCCCGATCGGGGTGGTGGCTACGCCTTCGGGGGCGCGAGGCTCCGCTGATCCGCGGCTCCGCCGCGTGGGCGCGGGTACGGAAGGCGGCCTGGTAAGTGGTCATGCCGGGGCCTCCGGCCCCGGCGGGGCGCTTGCCGGTTGCCTACTTCGGCACGGCCGTGCCCGCGCTGCAGAGCGGGGCGGCGGCGGAGGCGTTCTTGCCGAGCAGCGGGATGCCGCCGATCTGCTGGACGCAGGTCTCGGACGCCGAGGTGGAGGCCGAGGCCGACTTGACGGAGTCGAGCTTCCCGCCCATGTTGCTGCCGGCGTGGGCGGCAGGGGCGGCGAGGGAGAGACCGGCCATGGTGAGGGCGGCGAGCGCCGTGATCTTACGCATGGCCGGTCCAACGACCGGGCCGCCCCGGCGGTCACCGGTGCGGGCCCGGATCAGCCCTGACGGACCAACAGGGTCTTCACGCTGTTGCTGACGAACGAGGCGATCGGCTCCGGCGCCGGACCGTCCGCGAGCCGCAGCCCGGGGAAGCGGGTGAAGAGCAGCCGCAGCGCGGTCTCCGCCTCCAGCCGGGCGAGGCCCGCGCCCAGGCAGAAGTGCGGGCCGTGGCCGAGCGAGAGGTGCTTGACCGGGGCCCGGCCCAGGTCGAAGCGGTCCGCGTCCGGGAAGTGCCCGGAGTCCCGGCCCGCCGCCGCGTACGAGGCCAGCAGCGCCTCGCCCTGACGGATGGTCACCTCGCCGACCTGGATGTCCTCCGCGGCGTAGCGCAGCGGGAACTGGCCGACCGGGGAGTCGTAGCGCAGGGTCTCCTCGACCACCGCGGCCCAGCTGTACGTGCCGTCCAGCACCGCGGCCAGCTGGTCCGGGTGGGCCAGCAGGGCACGGACCGCGTTGGTGATCAGGTTGAGCGTGGTCTCGTGTCCGGCCACCAGCATCAGCAGCAGGGTGCCGACCAGCTCCATCTCGGTCAGCCGGTCGTCGGCCTCCCGGGCGGCGATCAGGTCGGTGGTCAGGTCGTCGCCCGGCTCCGCCCGCTTGGCCGCCGCCAGCCCGCCGAGCAGGGCGAACAGGCCCTGCTGCGCGGCCACCGCGGCCCCCGGCGTGGCGGAGCTGCTGACCAGGGTGTTGGAGAGCTCGTGCAGCTCGTCCTGCTGCTTCGGCGGCAGGCCCAGCAGCTCGCCGATCACCTGCATCGGCAGCGGGTAGGCGAAGTGCTCGCGCAGGTCGAAGTCGCCCTCCAGCAGGGCGACCCCGTCCAGCAGGGCGGTGGCCCGGGCCTCGATGGCCGGGGCCAGCTCGGCTGTCCGGCGCGGGGTGAAGGCCTGGGTGACCAGTCCGCGCAGCCGCCGGTGGTCCGCACCGTCGGCGGTCACCATGCCGGGCACGGTGACGAAGTTCATCAGCGGCCAGCCCTCGGGCAGCCGGCCCTCCCGGAAGGTGGTCCACAGCTGCGGGTTCTTGCCCACCCGGGGGTCGTTCAGCAGCGCCTGGAGGGTGTCGTGGTGGGTTACCGCCCAGACCACCACCCCGCCAGGGAGTTCCACCAGGACCGCAGGCCCGGCCGCCCGGAGCCCGGCGTTCTCGGTGTGCTGGTCGGCTCCGAAGGGGTCGAGGCGGACGGGCTGGGGGGCGAGGGCGGAGTCCATGCGGGCCTTTCGACGGGGGGAGTGCGCGGGGGAGTGAAGGCGCTGTAGAGCACCGGCAGGGCGACCAGGGCGCGCGACCAGGGGGACGGCCGCCAGGCCAGCTCGTGGGCGGGGACGGCCAGTTGGAGGTCGGGCAGCCGGTGGAGCAGGGTCTCCACGGCGGTCTCCACGATCATCCGGGCCGGGTGCTGGGCCGGGCAGACGTGCCGGCCGGCGCCCCAGGCCAGGTGCGCCCGGTTGCCGCCGAGCCCCTCGCCGGAGGGCTGCTGCACCGCCGGGTCGGCGTTGGCGGCGGCCAGGCCGAGCACCAGCATGTCGCCCGCCGAGATGTACTGGCCGCCCAGTACGGTGTCCGAAGTCGCCCACCGGCCGGGGAAGTTCTGGGTCGGAGGGTCGCGCCAGAGCACCTCCTCCAGGGCGTCCGAGACGGTGAGGCGGCCACCGGTCAGGGTGGCCCGGAACCGGCGGTCGGTGAGCAGCAGGCGCAGCGTGTTGCCGGTCCAGTTGATGGTGGTCTCGTTGCCCGCCACCATCAGCACCACCAGGTGGTGCACCGCCTCCTCGTCGGAGAGCCCGGCGGGGTGCGCCAGCAGCCAGGAGGTCAGGTCGGCGGCCGGGGCCTGGCGCCGGCTGCGGACCAGGTCCAGCAGGATCGCCTGGAACTCGGCGTTGGCCCGCACCGACTTGTCGCTGCTGTCCACGAAGTGGCTGATCAGCTCGACGATGTGCGGCCCGGCCTCGGCCGGCAGGCCGATCAGCTGGGTGAAGACCATCAGCGGCAGCCGGCGCGCGTACTGGGCGATCAGGTCGGCGGTGCCGTCCGGGCCCCAGCCGTCGATCAGGGTGTCGGCGGCCGCCTCGGTCGCCTGCCGCAGCTGCCGGTGGTCGACCTGGGCCAGGGTGTCCGACACCGCCGCGCGCAGCCGGGCGTGCTCGGCACCGTCCAGGTTGAGCAGCGTCGGACGCCAGGAGGTCATCGGCAGCAGCCGGGAGTCGGCGCGCAGCCGCCCCTCGGCCGGCACCCGCCAGCGGCGCGAGTCCTTGGAGAACAGCTGCTCGTTGCGGGTCAGTTCGAGCAGCTCGGGGTAGCCGAGCACCAGCCAGGCCTCCACCCCCGGCTCCAGCTCGATCGGGGCCACCGGGCCGTACTGCGCGCGCAGCCGGGCGTACAGGCCGTGCGGGTCGTCGGCCACGGCGGCGCCGTACAGGCCGGTGACCGAGGGGGCTTGGTGCGCGGGGCAGCCGGGCGGCGGCGAGGCCGCCGCGTCCGGCTTGGGGGTGGTCATGGCTGGAGCTCCAGAACGGCGGTCGAGTGGAGGTGGTCCACGAAGTCGATCAGGACGTCGTAGGAGGCCCGGCGGTCCCGGGCGTCGCAGTGCAGGATCGGCACCTCGGGCAGCAGGTCGAGCGCCGCCCGGAGCTCCTCCTCGGGGTAACTCGGGGAATCCGGGAAGGTGTTGACGGCCACGGCGAAGGGGATCCGCTGCTGTTCCAGCTGTCCCAGCACGTCGAAGCTCTCCTCGATCCGGCGCGCGTCCACCAGTGCGATGGCGCCCAGCGCCCCGCGCGAGAGGTCCTCCCAGAGCGGCCAGAACCGCTGCTGCCCCGGGGTGCCGAACAGGTAGAGCGCCAGCCGGGAGTTGAGGGTGATCCGGCCGAAGTCCAGCGCCACCGTGGTGGTGGTCTTCTCCGGACGGCCCGTCAGGTCGTCCACGTCCGCCCCGGCGGCGGTCATGGTCTCCTCGGTGCGCAGCGGGTCGATCTCGCTGAGCGAGCCGACCAGAGTGGTCTTGCCGACCCCGAACGGGCCGGTGACCAGGATCTTCACGGCTCCCTGGACGGTGTCCGGCAGGTAGGACGGGTGTGGCTCAACGGAGTTGGCGGAGGCCAACGAGCACCTCCTCCAAGAGGGCGGTGGGCAGCAGGTCGGCCTGCGGCACGGGGGGACGGACGTGGACGGCTCCGGCGTCCCAGAGGTCGCCGATCAGCACCCGGACAACGCCCAGCGGCAGCCGCAGGTGGGCGGCGATCTCGGCCACCGAGAGCAGCTCCCGGCAGAGCGTGAGGATCCGCAGTTGCTCACGGTTCAGGCCGGGGGCGGGCTCGGTGCCGGTGGCGGCGACCAGGCTCTCCAGCGCGAGCGTGTTCCGGCTCGGCCGGCTCCGACCGCCGGTGATCACGTACGGCCGGACCGGGCCGCCGGCACTCACCGGGTGCTCCCGGCCGCCTGCTCCACCCGGGGCGGGCTGGTCAGGTGGGCCCCGATCCGCTCCACCAGCACCTGCATCTGGTACGCCACCAGCCCGGCGTCCACCGCCTCGCCGGTCACCACCGCGAGGTGCGCCCCGGCCCCGGCCGCCACCACGAAGAGGTAGCCGCCGCCGTACTCGACCACGATCTGCCGGGTCGAGCTCTGCGGGCCGCCGAAGCCCTGCGCCACGCCCCGGGCCAGCGACTGCAGGCCGGAGCAGGCGGCGGCCAGCCGCTCGGCGTCGTCGCGGTGGATCCGCTCGCTGCGGCCGATCTCCAGGCCGTCGTTGGACACCACGATGGCGTGCTGGACCTCGGGCACGTTGACGATGTCGGCGAGCAGCCAGCCGAGGTCAGGATTGGGGGTCATGGAAGTCTCCGGGGCGCTGGGGAAGTTCAGGGGAGTGGGAGAAGCCGTCCTGCTGTCGTCCGGCCGCCGAGCGGCCGCTGGCGGTGCCCGCCTGGAAGAGCGACATGAAGGCCCGGGCCTCCCGGGCGGAGCGCGGCGGCACGGGGGTGCCGCCGGTGGTGCCGCTCCTGGGAGCGGAGTCGCCGCGCCGGTTGGTGCGGCGGGGAAGGCTGCTGCCGGAGACCGGCGGGGGTTCCACCGGCTCGGGAAGCACGGCCCTGGTCTGGTGCGGCAGGGGCGTGGGCAGCGGTTCGGTGAGCAGCGCGGTCGGCAGCAGCACCACCACCCGGACCCCGCCGTACGGGGAGGGCGCCGAGCTGAGGGTGACCCGGAAGCCGTACTGCTCGGCCAGCCGGCCGACCGCCGCCAGGCCCAACTGCGGTACCTCGCCCAGCCGGGAGAGCTCCAGGGTGGAGCCTCCGGCCAGCGCGGCGGCGGCCTTCTCGACGGCGTGCTCGGCCATCCCGACGCCGCCGTCGTCGATCTCGATCACGGCGCCGTTGTGCACCGGCATCAGGGTGACGAAGACCTGGGTGCTGGGCGGCGAGTACCTGGTCGCGTTGTCCAGCAGCTCGGCCACCGCGTGGATCAGCGCCTCGGCGGCCGCGCCGATCACCGCGGTCTCGATCCGGCTGCTCACCACCACCCGCTGGAACGGCAGGATCCGCGACTGGGCGCCGCGCACCACGTCCTCCAGCGCCACCGGCTCCGGCCAGTGCCGCCCGGCCCGGGCGCCGCAGAGCACCGCCAGGGTCTGGGCCAGCCGGGCCTGTTGGGCCGCCGCGTGGTCGGCCCGCAGCAGGCCCTCCAGCAACTCCGGGTCGTCGTGGTTGCGTTCCATCTCGTCCAGCCCGGCCTGCTGGTCGTGCGCCATCACCAGGATGCGGCGGGCGACGCTCAGGAAGGCGCGCTGGGTGTTGGCGTTGAGCTCCTGCTCGCGCTGGACGGCGGCCGTCTCGGAGGTCCGCCGGGCGGCCTCCGCCCGTGCCCGCTCGTGGAGTTCGGCGTTCTCGCGCTCCTGCCGGTCCAGCGCGGTGCGCAGCGTCCGGCCGACCGCGCGGTACCGGGCGGCGGTCAGGAGGGCGAGGACGGCGACGGCTCCGAGGGCCGCCGCGATCCACTGAGTCATCGTCACGCGGCGAATTCTAGGGTGGTCATCCTACGGGCGGATGAACGGATCTGACGTTCAGTGACCTCATCGGACCGGATGGTGGGACGCCGCCGACCAGCTCTGACGCATCCGTGCAGGTCGGCGGCGGTACACCGTCAATTTTCGGTACCCACAGGTAATTTCAGTCGAGTACGGGGACCCGGTGCAGGAGCAGCAGGGCCACGTCGTCCGGCCGCGAACGCCGTTCGGTCACGTTCAGCGTGAGCAGGTCCGCCATCCGCTCCAGCCCCGCCTGCGGGGTGGCCCTGGTCGGCCCGCCGGTGCGCCGGCTCCAGAGCTCCAGCCCACCCAGCATCCGCCGCACCGAGTGGTCGTAGTCCTCCGCCCGGTCCTCGACCAGGCCGTCCGTGTACACCAGCAGGGTGTCGCCCACCCCGAGCCGACCCGTCGTCAACGGGTAGGCGGCGCCGGGCTCCACGCCCAGCGGCGGCCCGCCCGGCAGCTCCAGCTCCACGGCCCGGTGCCCCGACACCCGCACCGGCGAGGTGTGCCCGGCCCGCGCACCGGTCAGCTCCCCGGTGGCCGGATCCAGCACCAGGTACAGGCAGGTGGCGAACAGGTCGGTGTCCAGCTCGGCCAGCAGCCGGCTGGTCCGGGCCAGCGTCGCCGCCGGATCGTGCCCGTCGGTCGCGTACGCCCGCAGCCCGCTGCGCAGCTGCCCCATCACCGCGGTGGCCTCGGCGTTGTGCCCCTGCACGTCGCCGATCACCACGCCCACCCGGCCGTCCGGCAGCGGCAGCAGGTCGTACCAGTCCCCGCCGATCTGCATCCCCTCGGTGCTCGGCAGGTACCGCGCCGCCGCCACCACCCCGCGCACCCGCGGCAGGCTGCGCGGCAGCATCGCCCGCTGCAGCTCGGTCGCCCGGTGGTGGTGGGTGTCGTACAGCCGGGCCCGCTCCAGCGACTGCGCCAGGATCCCGGCGAAGGCCGAGTACATCGTCCGGTCCTCCCGGCCGAACACCCGCTCGGTGGCGAAGGTGATCAGGCAGGAGCCGACCTGCCGCCCGGAGGCCACCAGCGGCAGCACCGCCCAGGCCGCCGGAGTCAGCGGCCCCTGCGGCCGCGCACCGCCCGGCTCGCTGAACAGCGGCACCGACCGGGTCAGCGAGGACTGCATCACCCCCGCCGAGAGGTCGTGCAGCCGGCTCAGCTCGCTCCGGTACGGCCCGCCGAAGACCTCGTGCGAGATCGGCAGTAAGCGGCCCTCGTCCACCAGGTCCAGCACCAGCCCCGAGGCGCCCAGCGCCGGCCGGGCGATGTCCGTCATCGCCGTGGTCACGTCCCGCACCGTCACCGCCCGGGAGAGCGTCCTGGTCAGCGCCAGCAGCAGCGCCGAACGCGCCGCCGCCCCGGCCGACCCCTCCCCGTACGGCTGTGACCCGCACGGCTGTGACCCGTGCGGCTGCGCGGGCGGAGCCGCCGCCACCCGCTGACGGTCCGTCAACAGCCCCGCCACCCGCACCGGCCGCCCGTGCACGTCCAGCATCACCTCGCCGTCCTCCCGGACGTGCGTCAGCTCCCCGTCCGCCCGCACCACCCGGTACGCGAAGCGGTACGGGCCGCCCGAGGAGAGCGCCTCCGCCATCGCCGCCTGCAGGTCCGGCAGGTCCTCCGGGTGCACCAGCCCGGTGATGTCCGGCGCCGGCGCGGTGTCCGCCTCCGGCGGCGGTTCCAGCCCGAACAGCCGGTACGCCCGGGCGTCCCAACTGGTCTCGCCCGTCACCAGGTCCCGCTCGAACGCGCCCGCCCCGGCCGCCCGGGCCGCCAGCGCCAGCAGCGGCCGCCCGGCCGCCGCCGTCCCGGCCCGCACCCCCGGCGGTATGCGGTCGGCCGCCTGCACGTGGTCGATCAGGTGCGACAGCCGGTGCGCGACCGCCTCCGCGAGGGTCTCCAGCACGTCCACGTCCCGGCGCGGCACCGTGCCCCGGTGGGCCAGCGACAGCGCCAGCGAACCGATCGCCACCCCGTCCACCACCAGCGGCAGCACCGCGAGCGCCACCAGGCCGGTGCCCCGGCCGGCGTGCGTGCCCGGATAGTCCGCACCGGTCTGCTCCGGGCTCAGCAGCACCGGCTCCCGGCGCTTCAGCGCCAGCGCGGCGGGCAGCTCCGAGGCCGGGTCCACCAGGCCGTACCGCTCGTGCGCCCACTCCGGCAGGCCGTGCGAGGCCGCCAGCCGCAGCATCCCCTCGCCGTCCGTCAGGTACAGCGCGGACCCCTCGCCCGTGATCCACCCCGGGCCCTCCGACAGGATCGTCCCGAGCAGCTCGGCCGCCCCGTGCGCCCGCAGCAGCAGCCGCACGCAGCGCATCACCGTCCGCGGCCCCTGGGTACGGGCCGCCCCCTCCTCGGAGGCCAGCCACGGCTCGGTCAGGTCCATCGCAGACTCCGGCCCTTCCGCACGCGGGGTAGTGCGCCCATCCTATTTGCGCGCGCCGGGTTTCGGCGGCTGCGCCGCGTCGACGGTGGTTGCACCAGGGGCGCGGGGAACTGCGCGAGTCCGGAAGGCGGCCCAGCGCTCGATCGGGGCAGGCGAGCCAGTTGCACGTGGTGCCGTTCCCCCGCGCGCAGTTCCTCGCGCCCCTGGCGGCGTAGCCGCTCCCGTCAGCCGAGGCGGCGGTGGACGACGACCACGGTGCGGTCGTCGGCGACGTCCGGGGCCACGGCGTCGAGGAGGGCGGTGGCGGGGTCGCCCACCGCGGAGCGGAGCAGCGGGGCGGCGGTGGCGAGCATCCGCCCGATCCCGTCGTCGATGTCCTCGCCGGGGACCTCGACCAGGCCGTCGCTGTAGAGCAGCAGCGAATCGCCGTGGTCGAGCTGGCCGTGCACGGGCGGGTACCGCGACCCGGCCAGGATGCCCAGCGCGGGCCCGCCGTCGGTGGCGAGCAGCCAGCTGCCGCCGTTCGCCCGGTGGTAGTGGGCGGCGGGCGGGTGGCCGGCGTTGAAGAGGCGGTAGCCGCCGTGCGAGGGGTGCAGGGCCAGGTGGACGGCGGTGGCGAACTCCTCCTCCCAGTCGAGCCGGGCGAGGTAGTCGTTGGCGGTGGGCAGGAAGGCCTCCGGCGGCACCGAGCCGAGCAGCATCGCGAAGGCCCCGGAGAGGTGCATCGACCGCGCGGCGGCCCGGCTGCCCTTGCCGGAGACGTCCACCAGCACCACCTCCAGCAGGTCCTGCTCCGGCCGGTGCGAGGCGAGCAGGAAGTCCCCGGAGAAGAAGGTGCCGGAGACCGGCGCCAGCGCCTGGTGGAAGCGCCAGTCGAGCAGCCGGCCGGGGAGGCGCCCGAGCGCGGTGGTCCGCTCGGAGAGTTCGAGCAGCATGGCGTCGCCCCGGGTGCCGCGGAGTCCGAGCCGGCTGCGGTGACGCGAGGTCAGCAGCACGGTCAGCGCGGAGACGATCACCACCCAGGTGGAGCCGGGGGTGAGGCCGAGCGGTTCGCGCCAGAGGAAGCAGGCGCCCAGGCCGAGCGCGACCGGGACCAGCAGGGCCAGCTGACGCCGGGTGTGGAGCAGGAAGCCGCCGAGGATCACCGGCAGCACCAGGGCGGACGGCGGGCAGCCGGTCGGGAAGACCACGGCCAGCAGGGCGAGCAGCAGGGCGAGCACCGAGAGCAGGCCGAGCGCGGCCTTCTCGGCGGACGGGTCCCCGTCCAGGAGCTGGCTGGCCCAGCGTCCGCCGGGCCCGCGCCGCAGCCGGTCCGCGAGCCGGCGTCCGAGCGTGGTGACTGCGGGCACCTGACCTCCGCCGGTGGCTGACCTTCCGTCAGGCCACTCTAGGCAGGAACCCCGTGCGGCACCCGCCGGCCTGGGCCAACGGGCCTACCGGCGGCCGGACTACTGCCCGTCGCACTCGCCGTAGGACTCCTGCCGGCGGGCCGGGACGCTGCGCAGCGAGCGGATGCCGAGCGCGATGGCCAGCAGGCGGCGCCCGATGGAGACGGCGGGCGCGGCGGCCGGGGTGCGGCCGGAGCCGGCGAGGGGGGTGCGCTGCGCCGGGACCAGCCCGGTGGCGGGCCGGGCGGCGGGCGTGGTCTGCGTCATGCGCACGTCCTTCGGACTGGTGTCGGTACGGGTACGTACCGGAAGGCTGTCAGTGTCACCCGGCCTCGGCGACGGTTCGGTATCGAAAACCACCCGAACGGATACCGTTCCCGTGAACTGGTATCTAACCCCCCGTCGGCCAGTTCCGCAGCCCCTCGACCACTACCCCGATCAGCCGCTCCCGAGTCACCGTCAGTTCGGCGCTCAGCCGGAACGCCCCGGCGGCGGCCAGCGAGGCGAAGCCGTGGGCCGTCGAACGGACCGCGCGGGCGGCGTGCACCGCCTCCTCGCCGGTCAGCCCGTAGCCGTCCAGGACGGTGAGGATCACGCCGACCAGGCGGGCGGCCGCGGCGGTCAGTTCGGGGTCGTCCTGGGGGGCCTGGGGGAGGGCGGCGTAGCGGCGCGGGTACCGGTCGGCGTAGTCGAGGTAGGCGCCGAGCAGCGCGGTGGCGGCCGAGTCCCGGCCGAGCCCCCGGACCGCCGCGGCCAGCCGCTCGGCCAGCTCCTCGGTGACCCGGACGGCGATCAGCCGGCGCAGCTCGGCCAGGCCGCCGGGGACGTGCTTGTAGAGCGAGGGGGTGGCGACGCCCGCGCGGGCGGCGACCGAAGCGAGGGTGAGGGCGTCGGGCCCCTGAGCGTCGATCAGCTCCACGGCGTGGTCCACCACGCCGGCGGGGGTGAGTCCGACCCTGGGCATCAGCGAACCTCGTGCAGGAAGGGGAGCAGGGCGTCGGCGGTGGCCTGCGGGTACTCCGCCATCGGGTAGTGCCCGGCACCGTCGATCATCACCTTACGGGCCGTCAGGGCCGCCGTCTGGCGGTCGGCCACCGCCTCCGGGTCCGGGAAGTCCGGGTCCTGGCCGCCCATCAGGACCAGTGCGGGGCAGCGGACCCCCGCCGTCCAGCCCACGGGGGAGGAGTCGCCGGTGACGTAGCCCCGGGTGGCCTTCTTGCGGCCGGGGGTGCGCAGGGCGGCGACCGAGGCCGCCTTGTACGCGGCGAAGTCGGCGGGCTTGGCGCCCGGGTAGGCCTTGTCCAGGTAGAGGCCCCAGAAGGCGGGGACGTGCACCAGGGCCAGGCCCAGGGCCTTGAGCAGGGCGCGCTGGGCGGCCGTCGGCGGCAGGTTCTCCACGAAGGCGTCGATCAGGGCGATCCCGGCGATCCGCTCCGGGGCGTCGGCGGCGGCCCTGACCACGGTGGCGCCGGTGTAGGAGTTCCCGGCCAGCGCGGCGCGCTCGACCCCGAGGTGGTCGAGCAGGGCCAGCACGTTGCCGGCCAGGGCGGCGGGGGAGTAGTCGTCCCAGTCGACCGAGGACTCGCCGAAGCCGCGCAGGTCGAGGGTGATCACCCGGTGGCCGGCCGCGGCCAGCAGCGGGCGCAGGTACCGGTAGACCGTGCGGGAGTCGAGCATGCCGGGGAGCAGGACCACCGGCAGGCCGGTGCCCGGAGTGTCGTCGTAGGCCAGCCGGCCGCCGGGGAGGTCGAGGTACCGGGTCTCGGGGTGCGAAAGCGTCGTCATGCCTCAAAGCTAAGGCTAATAGCCTTAGCCGTCAACGGGTGCGGCGGTGCTAGCGTGCGGACCGGAGAAGTCCGAATGCGGAAGGGGCGTCATGCCGTTCATCAACGTCAAGCAGCTGTCCGGCCGGAGCGAGGAGCAGCGGGCGGAGATCGCCCGCGAGCTCACCGCGACCTACGCCCGGATCACCGGCGTGAGTCCGGAGAACATCTGGGTGGCGATCGAGGAGGTCCCGGCCGAGAACTGGTCCTCGGGCGGCGAGACCTTCGCGGCCAAGCGCGCCAAGGGCTGACGGCCGGTCAGGCGGGGGCCACTTCGACGTCCAGCAGCGCCAGGCCCACAACGCGCTCGACGACGCCCGGGTGCTGGCCG
>NZ_JBSFGS010000051.1:0-32924 GCF_053596675.1 Kitasatospora sp. NPDC001664 | reverse complement strand
CCGCTACGAACGCAAGGCCGACCACTTCGCCGCCTTCGCCAGCATCGCCGCAGCCCTCATCTGCACCCGACGGCTCTCCAAATGAGATGCCTTCTGAGTACGGAGGCTCAAATGCGCCCGGCTCAGTGGATCTCGGTGACCACCACGTCGAGCTGCCAGGGCTTGCGGGCGGTACCCTCCGCCAGGACCTCGATCCGGTAGCCGAGCCCGGTCAGCGCGTCCACCAACTCGCCCGGGGAGGCCGGCTCCTGACCCGCGTTCAGCAGGTCACGGACCAACCGGCCCTTGGTGGCCTTGTTGAAGTGGCTCACCACCGAGCGCTTCAACTCCCCGTTCACCTCGCGCTCCTGGAGCACCCGCACGGTCGCGGTCCGCGCCGCCACCGCCCCGGCCGGCTTCCACGCCGCCGCGTACGCCGCACTGCGCAGGTCCAGCACCAGCCCCTCGCCCGCCGCCTCCGGCAGCACCTCGGCCATCTCCCGCCGCCAGTACGCTCCGAGCGCCCCCAGCGGCCGCAGCTTCACGCCCATCGAGCAGCGGTACGGCGGGATCCGGTCACCGATCCGCACCGCACCCCACAGCCCCGAGAAGACCAGCAGCGAACGCTCGGCCAGCGCGTACGCCGCCTCGTCCAGCTTCGCCAGCCCCAGCGCGTCGAACAGCACCCCCGTGTACACCTCGCCCGCCGGCAGCGCCCCCGCCGTCGGCAGCCCGGCGTTCTTCGCCACCTCCCCGCGCAGCCCCTCGCTCAGCCCGAGAACCTCGCGCGCCGTCTCCTCGTCCCCCCGGCAGAGCCCGACCAGCGCGTCCAGCACCGCCCGCCGCCCCGCCGTCAGCCCCGGCAGCGACAGCCCGTCCAACTCCAAGGGCACCCCGGCCTCCGCAGCGGCCTTCCCCTCCGACGGCGGCAACAGCACCAGCACGGCGACACCCTTCAACAGTCTGTGGCAGCGGACCCTGCAACTGTACGGGCCCGCCGCCCGCCCTCGTGCCGGGCCTCGGGAGGTCGACGCCCCTGCTCCGACGGGCGCGGGGCCTGGACGGCACACCGCCGGGGGCGCCGAGCGCCCGGGGGAGCGCGCGGAAGGCTGCGGCGCGAGGCCGACGGTCCGGCGCGTTCAGGGGGTGTGCGCCGCTCCGCCGGAGGCGGTGAGCGCCCGCAGGCGGGCCCGGGCGCGGAAGGCCGCTGCCCGGGCCCCGGCCGCCTCGAAGCCGGCCAGGGCCCGGCGGACCGCCGTCGCATCGCCACCCAGCCGGGCCAGCGCCGCCTCGTACGGGCAGCCGCGCCGCTCCCAGGCCCGCGCGGCAGCCGCTCGGGCGCCCGCCAGCTCCGCCGCGTACGGCCCGGCCGCCCGGAGCTGCGGCACGCGGCCGCCGCTGCGCCGCACCCAGACGGCGAGCGCCCCCGCCAGCCAGGGGGCACCGCGTCCGCCGGTCATCGCCAGGCCGTGCCGGGCCTCGGCCGCCGCCCGCTCCTCGTCACCGCCGAGCCAGGCCGCCTCGGCCCGCGCCACCCACACCGGGCCCAGCAGCCGCAGATCCACCGGATCGGCCGCCGCCACCGCCTCGTCCAACGGCCCCCACACCCCCGGCTCCCCGCGCCTGGCCCGCACGGTGCCCACCACCTGAAGCGTCCGCACCCTGGCGGGCAGCGGCAGCCCCGGCACGCGCAGCGCCTCGTCGGCCGCCCGCACCGCCTCCCGCCAGTGGCCCTCGCACAGTCGAAGGTGCACCAACTGCGCCTCCGCTTCCTGGAGTTGCCACGTCAGGCCGTGCTCTCGGCAGTGGGCCGCCGTCCGTTCGAGGGCCCGTCCGGCCCGGGCCGGATCGCCGTGCAGCAGGGCCAGCTCCCCGACCGCCAGACCCCTCCGGGCGGCCTCCTCGACGCCCTCCACCCCGCACCCCGCCTCGACCGCACCCCACTCCCCGCCCCCGGCCACCACCCGGGCCAGCGCCAGCTCCCAACGGGCCCGCGCCGCCACCCTCCCGTCCGCAGCGACCGCCCGCCGGGCCCAGGCCGCCACCGCCACGAGGTCCTGCGCCGCCCCGGCCGCCTCCGCGAGATCCAGGTACGCCCGGGCCGCCGCCGCTCCCGTCAGCAGCTCCGCCGCCCGCCGCCCCGCCCGCCCGGCCTCCTCACCCCGCCCGCACCGCCACAGCGCACGCGCCGCCCGCCGCAGGTCCTCGCCCTCACCGGCCCGGTCACCGAGCACCCGCCGCAGCGCACCACCCTGCCGCCACCGGTCCGCCGCCTCCGCCGCCCCGGCCGGCCCGAGCTCCGCCGCCCTGGCCTCCAACAACCCGGCCAGCCCGGCGAGGACGGCCCGCCGCTCCACCAGCTCCACGCACCCAGTCTCCGCCCGCCGCCCCGCATCCCGCCCGCCGTGGGGCGCACCGGAGGCGCTCCGACGGGTCGTCAGGCGGGCGAGATCGCGACGGGGCGGGATCTCCCGGCCGGAGGCGTGTCCGCCCGGAGGCGTGTCCGTCCGGAGGCGTGTCCGTCCGGAGGTCTGCCCGCCGGGGTGCCGGGGCGGCCCCGAAGGGTCCTCAGGTGGTGGGCCGGCAGGCGTGCCGGGTCCTGCCACCACCCCCTGCGGGTGTGTCCGTCCGGCGGGTCCGCCCGCTCGACGGGGCGTCAGGCAGCGGGTCGGCCAGTACGCCGGGTTCTGTCTCCCGGATGGTGGGCCGCCCCCCGGGGGGAGTGCCCCGGGCGGTCCGACGGGCCGTCAGGTCGGCGGCGCCGTACGCTGCGAGCATGCCGCGTCAACAGCTGAGGATCAGGGCCGCCGACTCCGCGCGGATCAACCGCGAGCTGGCCGAGCTGCGCGAAGGGCTCCAGCTGCCGAGCGGCTGGTCGCCGGAGGCCGCCGAGGAGGCGGAGCGGGCGGCGGGGGTGCCGAGGCTGCCGGAGTTCGACGCGACCGACCTGGAGCTGTTCACCGTCGACCCGCCCGGCTCCCGCGACCTCGACCAGGCGATGGGCCTCGGCCGGCGCGGCAGCGGCTACCGGGTGCACTACGCCATCGCCGACGTCTCGGCCTTCGTCCGCCCCGGCGGTGCCGTCGACGCCGAGGCCCACCGCCGCACCCAGACCCTCTACTTCCCCGACCTGCGCATCCCGCTGCACCCCGCCCGGCTCTCCGAGGACGCCGCCAGCCTGCTCCCCGGCGAGCTGCGACCGGCTCTGCTCTGGCAGCTGGACCTCGACGCCGACGGCGTGGTGCTGCTCGCCGACGTCCGCCGCGCCCAGGTCCGCTCCCGCCGCCGGCTCGACTACCAGGGCGTGCAGGAGGCCGTCGACCGCGGCGCCGCCGACGAACAGCTCCGGCTGCTCGCCGAGGTCGGCCGCCTGCGCGAGCAGCGCGAGGCGGACCGCGGCGGCGTCAGCCTGCCGATCCCCGAGCAGGAGGTCGAACCGGCCGACGGCGGCTACCGCCTGGCCTACCGCGCGCCCCGCCCGGCCGACGGCTGGAACGCCCAGATCTCCGTGCTCACCGGCATGGCCGCCGCCGAGCTGATGCTGGACGCCGGCGTCGGCCTGCTCCGCACCCTGCCCGCCGCCCCCGAGTCCGCGTACGAGCGGCTGCGCAGGACCGCCAAGGCGCTGGACGTGGAATGGCCGCCCGGTACTCCGTACCCCGCCCTGATCCGCTCCCTCGACCCGGCCCGGTCCCACCACGCGGCCTTCCTCAAGGAGTGCACCGGCCTGCTGCGCGGCGCGGGCTACCACGCCTTCGACGCGGCCCGCGGCGTCGCGCCACCGGCCGACCCCGGCCACGCCGCGCTGGCCGCGCCGTACGCGCACTGCACCGCGCCGCTGCGGCGGCTGGGCGATCGCTACGTCCAGGAGCTCTGCCTGGCGATCGCCGGCGGCACCGAGCCCCCGGCCTGGGTGCGTGACCAACTCCTCGAACTCCCCGCCCTGTTGGAGGGCGGTGACCGCCGGGCCCGGGAGATCGAGCGGGCCTGCGTCGACCTGGTCGAGGCCGAGCTGCTGCACGGCCGCGAGGGCGAGCGCTTCGACGCCGTGGTCGTCGACGTGGACGAGCGCCACCCGGCCAAGGGCACCGTCCAGCTCCGCGAGCCCGCCGTGGTCGGCCGCTGCGAGGGCCCCGGCCCGCTCCCGCTCGGCGAACGCCTCACGGTCCGGCTCACCCTCGCCGACCCCACCACCCGCACCGTCGCCTTCGCCCCGGCCTGACGACCCCTCAGGAACGCGCGGGAGGCCCGGCCGCGTACGCCGCCGGGGGCGCGATGGCCTGCACGTCGGCCCCCTCCCCGATCCAGAGCCCGATGAACAGCGCGGCCGTCGCCTCCAGCAGCCCCGCCCGCTCCAGACCACCGGCCGGCAGCGGCTCGCACCCCGTGTCCCGCACCAGCCCGGCCACCAGCGCGACCGCGCCGTCGTCCCCGCAGAGCGGCACGGCCAGCGGACGGCCGTCGAACACCGGCGGCCGCATCCGCCACACGTCCCGGTGGCAGAGGTTGAACGCCTTCACCACCCGGGCCTCCGGCGCCGCCCCGGCCAACAGCCGCGCGGCCGAGGCCCCGCCCTCGGTCAGCAGTCGGAAGCCGGGCCCGACCGGATTGGAGCAGTCGATCAGCACCGTGCCCGCCAGCTCCGCCCGCAGCCCGCCGACCACCTCCGCCCCGGCCCCGAACGGCAGCGCCACCAGCACCGCCTCGGCACCCGCGGCCGCCCCGCGCAGCCCGTCCGCGACCGCCCCGGTCCGCTCCGCCAGCCGCCGCGCCCGGCCCCCGTCCCGCCCGCCGACCGTCACCCGGTGCCCGGCCCGCACCCAGTGGGCCGCCAGCGCCTCCGCCATGCCGCCCGTACCCAGGACCCCGATCCTCATCAACCGCTCCCTCTCCGACGTGGGTTCGACCGTTCACCACCACGCTAGGGACCCGGTCGGGCACCATTCGGTACGTGCCGGACGACCCCTTCCTCGCCGACTGCCGCGCGCGGCTCGGCTTCGACCTGCTCGCCAACACCTGGAACCCCGTGGTGCTCCGGGCCCTCCGGGACGGCCCCCGGCGCCACGGTGAACTGCGCGAGCTGATCGGCGGCATCAGGTCCAAGGTCCTCACCGAGACCCTCCGCCGGCTCCACGTCAACGGTCTGGTCGACCGGCACTCCGCTGACGGCCCGTCACCCCGCCCGGAGTACCGCCTCACCGAGCTCGGCCGCAGCTTCCTGGCCCCGATCGAGGCGGTCGGTGTGTGGGCCTTCGAGCACGGCGACGAGGTGATGGCCGCCCGGGACGCCGCTCTGCCCCCCGAGCCGCTGTCCTGACCGCCCGGCCCGACCGGCTACGATGACCAGTACGGCGGACGAGCCGGCCGGGCGGTCGCGTCGGGTCCCTTCGGGGGCTCGCCGAGGAACGTCCGGGCTCCACAGAGCAGGGTGGTGGGTAACGCCCACCCGGGGTGACCCGCGGGACAGTGCCACAGAAAGCAGACCGCCACCGACTCCGGTCGGTGGTAAGGGTGAAACGGTGGTGTAAGAGACCACCAGCGACCGAGGTGACTCGGCCGGCTAGGTAAACCCCACCTGGAGCAAGGTCAAGATCGGCGCCCCCGGGCGCCGTGCGCGGATGCACGAGGGCTGCTCGCCCGAGTCCGCGGGTAGACCGCACGAGGCTGTCGGCAACGGCAGCCCTAGATGGATGGCCGCCTCCCCGGGCCGCGCAAGCACCCCGGGAGACAGAACCCGGCGTACAGGCCGACTCGTCCGCCGCCAAGCTGGGGAAAGGCCCCCTGACCTGCGTCTTCGCAGGTCAGGGGGCCTTTCTCATGGCCGATGGGAGGAGTGCGCCCTCCGGCCCGTTCGAGTCCTCACAGCCCGGTGCCGGGGCCCGTGGTGGGTCAGGCCTTGCCCCAGGTGCCGGAGGACCAGAGGGCGCCGCCGGCGTTGGGGCCGCCGTTCTGGCGGTAGAGGACGAAGTTGCCGTCCTCCTGGGCGATGACGTAGGCGCCGGGGTTGCCGTGGGTGTTGGTGCTCCACGGGGTGCCGAACTCGGTGAGGACCTCGAAGGCCCCGTCCGGGTTCATGTACGCGAAGCTCTCCGGCTGGTTCCAGGTGCCGGTGGACCAGATCGGCCGGCCGTCGGACTTGCGGTAGAGCACCACGTTGCCGTCGTTCTGCTTGAGCAGGATGGTGGTGCGGGACTCCACCCACATGCCGCCGAGGAGCCCAAGGTCGGACTCGATCTTGCTGGACGGCTTGCCGGTGTACGCGCCGTTGACGACCTCGGGGAGGGCCCCGGTCCCGTTGCTCCAGAACGGGTCCCCGCCGGTGCGGGGGCCGACCAGCAGGTCGCCGAGGGCGAGGGCGAAGTAGGAGTCGGGGTGGTTCCAGGTGCTGGTGGACCAGAGGCCGCCGCCGGTGGTGGGGCCGCCGCCCTGGCGGTAGACGACGAAGTTGCCGTCCGTCTGCATGGTGGCGTAGGCGCCGGGGTTGTTCCAGGTCCGGGAGGACCACAGGGCCTGGATGCGGGAGCCGTCGGTGGCGACCAGGTAGAGCACCAGGTTGCCGTCGGTCTGCATCACCAGGGTGGTGCTGCCGGCGTTCAGGCTGCTGCCCGACTCCAGCCGCTGGCCCGGCATCAGGAAGGCGACCTGAGGCGCCTCGGAGTCGGACGGGGCCGCGTTGGGAGCGGACTTGAGGGCCTTGGCGGCGGGCGCCTTCGGCATCGTGCGGACGACCGGCGCGGGCTTCTCGGACTTGCCCGCGGCGGGTGCGGCGACGGATCCGGTGGTGCTGGTGGCCAGGATCGCGCCGGCGCCGATCAGGAGCGCGGCGGCACGCTGAAGCGTGCTCTTACGCATGGGTCCCCCTAGGAAAAGGTGAAGAAGCTGTCGAAGACTGGTGTTCGACAGAGAGTTTCTACACCACCCGAGTGACAACCGGACGGGATTTTCCCGGCGCCCGGGGCCGGGAGAACGGCTCGGGACGAGGGGGTGAAGTCCAGGGGTGATTCCCCCCGGCGGGTGGGCCGGGGGGAATCACCGAGGTGGGGGGACGGCTCTGGGGCCGTGGTGGCTCAGGCCTTGCCCCAGGTGCCGGAGGACCAGAGGGCGCCGCCGGCGGCGTGGCCGCCGCCCTGGCGGTAGACGACGAAGTTGCCGTCCGCCTGGGCGATGGCGTAGGCACCGTGGTTGCCCTCGGTGTAGGTGCGCCAGTGGAGGTTGTTGTCGTCGGCGACGAAGAGGACGCCGTCCTCGTCCATGTAGGCGTAGGAGCCCGGACGGTTCCACGTGCCGGAGGCCCAGATGGCCCGGCCGTCGGACTTGCGGTAGAGCACCAGGTTGCCGTCGTTCTGCATGATCAGGATGGTGCTGCGGGACTCCACCCAGGTGTTGGGGTCGAGGCCCTGCTCGGTGCCGATGGTGTCCGACGGGTTCTCCGTGTACTCGCCGTTGACCTCGGTCGGGACGAAGCCGGTGCGGGCGTCCCACAGCGGGGCGTCGGAGCCGGGGACGCCGATCATCAGGCCGCCCCAGGCGA
This sequence comes from Kitasatospora sp. NPDC001664, assembly GCF_053596675.1. Taxonomy (NCBI): domain Bacteria; kingdom Bacillati; phylum Actinomycetota; class Actinomycetes; order Kitasatosporales; family Streptomycetaceae; genus Kitasatospora; species Kitasatospora sp. NPDC001664. Next base: position 25,414 of record NZ_JBSFGS010000051.1, on the reverse strand, counting down.
GCACCAGGACCGCGCCGGGGTGGTTCCAGGTGTTGCTGTGCCAGATGGCGCCGCCGGTGGCGTCGCTGCCGCCCTGACGGTAGATCACGAGGTTGCCGTCGGCCTGCATCTCGGCGTGGGCGCCGGGGCTCCACCAGGTGCCGGAGGCCCACAGGGCCTGGATCCGGGAGCCGTTGGAGGCGACCAGGTAGATCACGAGGTTGCCGTCGGCCTGCATCACCAGGGTGGTGCTGCCGGCCGTCACGCTGTCGCCGGGGGCGAGCACCTGGCCCGGGCGCACCACCGCGGTGAGCGCGGCGGCGGCCGGGGCGGCCTGGGCGGTGGAGGGCGCCGACCGGAGGGCCTTGGCGGCGGGCGCCTTCGGCATGGTGCGGGTGATCGGCTCCGGCTTGCCGGTGAGGCCCGGTGCCGGGGCGGCGACGGCTGCGGGCCCGGCGGTGGCCAGGACGGCGCCGATGCCGACCAGGAGCGCGGCGGCACGCTGGTACGTGCTCTTACGCATGGTTCCCCCTAGGAAAGGTAAAGAAAGTGTGTATGTCTTGAGTGCGACAGAGAATTCATACACCAATGCGAAATCGGCATCCGCGGCGGGGGGTGTGCGACGGGGGATCCTGCCCCGTGGGCCCCGGGCGGTGGTCACCGGGGTACTACGTCCGCGAAGCGGGGTGTGAGGCGACCCCAATGTATCCCGCCGGACCATCGATCCGGTAGGACACGGAACACCCTTTTCCGATCTTGTCCGGGCCGGGCGCGCGGGCCCAGACTCGACGCATTCCACGTCTCTTCCCACCGGGCCCCGTCGGGTCCGGCGATCGGGCGTGCGGTGACGAAGGGGGACGTGATGGTGGATCAGGAGCGGGTGCTGCGGGCCCGGATGAGGCTGCTGAGCCTGGACCGCAGGCTGCTGCGCGGGACCGACGGGCTGTGGGTCTACCGGACGCTGGTGCAGGTCAGCCCGGAGGCGTACGGGTCGAGGCTGGCGCGGGTGCTGGTGGAGGCGAGCGGCTCGGAGCGGGTGGCCGGACTTCCCGGGCGGCGGCGGGCGTTGCTGGCGGAGGCCAGGGAGTGGGCCGAGCGGATCGAGCCCGGGCACCCGTACCGGGAGAAGGTCATGGCGCGGCTGGTGGAGGCCGAACTGCGGGAGGGGATCGGCGGCTGACGACGCGTCGGCGGGCCGCGCCGGGCTGGAGGCCCGGCGCGGCCCGGGGCCGCAGGGGTGGATCGGGGGCGGGTCAGGACTGCGCGGGGAGGACCGGCGGGAGGCGGGTCAGGACCGCGGGGGGAAGGCCAGCGGGAGGAGGGTCCGCTGGACCTTGGCGAAGGCGGCGGCGGTCTCGGCGAACTCGAGCCGGGCGTCGCCGGTGGTGAGCGAGGCGATCAGGGTGGTGCCGCCGTCGGGGGAGCCGTACATCAGGGCGCCCCAGCCCCAGAAGCCGCCGTTGTGGGTGTAGAGGGTGCCGGCCTCGGTCTCCTCGACGATCAGGCCCAGGCCGTAGGCGAACTTCGTGTGCGGGGTGCGCATCTCGGCCATCAGCTCGGCGGGGAGGAGGCGGCCGCCCAGCAGGGCGGAGAAGAAGACGTGCAGGTCGCGGGTGGTGGAGATCATGTCGCCGGCGGCGGAGATCCACGAGGGGTTGGAGCGGGTGACGTCGACGGTCCGCCACTCCTCGCCGTCCCGGTAGGTGTAGTAGCCGTGGGCGTGCGGGCCGGGCAGCTCGGGCGAGGCGTCCGGGACCAGGGTGCCGGTGAGGCCGAGCGGGCCGAGCAGGCGGTGGTGCATCTCCTCCGCGTAGGGGCGGCCGGCCAGCCGCTCGACCAGAAGGCGGGCCAGCACGTAGTTGGTGTTGGAGTAGCTCCAGTCGGTGCCGGGCTCGAACCGGGCCGGCTTGGCGAGGGAGAGGCGGAGCAACTCCTCGGGGCGGTAGGTGAGGAGGAGGTTGTCCACCCACTCCTGGCCCTGCCAGGGGATGCCGGGGGCGGTGGTGCCGTCCTCGTAGTACTCGCCGGTGTGGTTGAACAGGCCGCTGGTGTGCTGGAGCACCATCCGCACCGTGATCCGGCGGTCCAGCCCGTACCCGGGCAGGTGGTCGTCGACCGGGTCGTCCAGGCCGAGCAGTCCGTCGGCGACCAGGAGCAGGACCAGGGTCGCGGTGAAGGTCTTGGTGTTGCTGCCTATCCGGAAGTGCCCGTCGGTCGGTGGCGGGGCGTCGGAGCCGAGCTCGCCGACGCCGGCGCTGCCGGTCCACTCGCCCTGGCGGTCGTTCACCCGGACCTGGATCCCGGCCCAGCCGTCGGCGGCGATCTCCTCGACGGCGGCCCGGAGTTCGGGGCGGTCGGTGCTGGTGGCGGTGGTGACGCCGGTGGCGGTGGTGGTGAGGTGGTCGGACATGGTGGCGATCTCCTTGCCGGGTCGGGGTGTTGAGGGGTGGCGGGTCAGAGCGAGCGGGCGGTGATGTCGCCGTAGGCGGTGGTGGCGCGGATGGTGAGGGCGGGGGAGCCGTCGTTGCGCAGGGCGTTGACGACGCGGCCGTAGGAGGTGGAGGCGTCCAGTGCGGCGGAGCTGCCACGGGCGGTGGTGACGGTGATGTCGCCCTTGGCGGTGGTGAGTTCGGCGTCGCCGGACAGCGAGCCGAGCCGGATGTCGCCGGCCTGGAGGGTGATCCGGGCGGCGCCGGTGCCGTCGAGGTCCACGGTGCCGTCGGCGCCGGTGAAGGTGACCTCGCCGAGGCGGCCGGTGGAGTGCAGGGCGCCGTCCGCGATCTCGGCCAGCACCCGGGAGCCGGTGGGCAGTTCGACGGTCACCTCGACCGAACCGGAGGGGCCGAAGGCCCGGTTGGCCGACTCGGGGGTGTGGATGCGCAGCGCGCCGTCCTGCTGCTCGACCACGGTCTGCTCGGCGGCCTTGACGTCTCGGCTGCTGCCCGGGTCGGCCGGGAGGATCCGGACGGTGGCGTCGGTGCGGTCGGTGGCGATGATCCGGAGCCGGCCGGAGGCGATGGTGATGGTGGCGGTGAAGGTGTTCACGGTGGTCCGTCCCTGCGTCGTTGGCGTTTTCTGACATCGCAAACGCTACGTTGCAGTCACGGTATGGGCAACCAGGAAGTTGCATCAAGTAGAGGAAACTGCAGGTTAAGTGGCATAAATCATTGCAACAAGAGTGCTTGCTAACGCAACGTCAGCTGATGAGCTGTTGCAATGGGCCGACAGTGAACGCTCAGGTGGCGAGGTACTGGGCGGTGCCGGTGCGGCGGGCCGTGGCGAGGGCGGCGACCAGGGCGTAGCGGGCCGGGGTGAGGATCCGCCGCCAGTCGTCGAGGGCGTGCACGCGGACCTCGGTGTGCTCGGCCGGGTCGAGGACCAGGGCCTCGATCTGGTCGGCCGTCAGCAGGCCGCCGTCGAAGGCGAGGCCCAGCTTGGCGGGCCAACCGTCCGCCGGGGCTTGGAAGATGACGCCGAGCAGTCGCGGCTCGCAGCGCAGGGTGTGGCCGGTCTCCTCGCGGACCTCGCGGACGGTGCTCTCCCACGGGTGCTCGCCGTGGTCCACGTTGCCGCCGCCGAACTGCCAGACCTCGGGGTCGTAGACGGACTTGAGCATGACGGGGCGTCCGGCGGTGTCGGTGGTGAACGCACACGTCCAGACGATGCCGTGGGTGAGCGTCTTCAGGTGTTCGGCCAGAGGTAGCTGCACGAACGATCAACGAGGCGCACGGGCCGCCGGTGGCGGGGAGGTGGATCCGGCCACCCGATCGAGGGCGGGGCCGTCAGTCGAACAGCGGCTGCTGGTCGGCGGGTTGGGTGGCCGGCAGGCCCTCCAGCGGAAGCTGGTCCTGGCGGGCGGCGGCCTCGGCCAGCGGGACGTGCGTCATCGAGCCGGGGCAGAGCGCCAGCGAGCGGCTGTGCAGCTTGTGGTCGTGCACGACGCCGTAGCCGGCGCGGGTGGCCAGGGGCATCAGGGCCACCTGGCGGGAGCAGGACGGCTCCGGGCAGCGGACGCGGGGCAGCTTCATACCGCCAGCATCGCGCAGGGGTGCGACAGTGCGCGGCTCCCCGGTGGCCGCTACTGCGCGGGGGCGGCCGGGCGGAGCACGGCCCGCAGGGCGGCGCCGATCGCGGTGGGGTCGACGTCGCCGAAGAGCGCCTGCTGGGCGATCAGCCCCTGGGCGGTGGCGATCAGGATCCGGGCGAGGTCGGCGGCCGGGACGTCGGCCGGGAGCCGGCCGTCCTGCTGGTACTCCAGGACCAGTCCGGACCAGAGCTCGTGCAGGGCGGCGAACCCGGCGCGCAGGGCGGCGGCCAGGTCCTCGTTGCGCTGGGTCTCGGCCCAGACCTGGAGGATCAGGCGGGTGGAGACCAGCGGGTCGTCGCCGCCGGCGGCCATGTGGAAGACCCGGTCGAGCACGGTGGAGAGCAGCGCGTCGGGCGTGGGCCGGGGGCTGGCGCCGGCGGCCTCGGCGTAGGCGGAGCGGATGGTGTCCACCACCTCCACGGCGATGGCCCGGATGATGTCGTCCTTGCTGGCGAAGTACCGGTAGACCGCCCCGGCGGAGAGTCCGCTCTCGCGCAGCACGTCCTGCATCGAGGTCGCGTGGAACCCGTTGCGGGAGAAGCAGCGGACGGCGCCGTCGAGGATCTGGCGGCGGCGGGCGTCGAGGTGTGCCTGGGATACGCGGGCCATGGTCGCCACCGTAGAACGAACATTCCTTCTTGACAACCGCGCCACGGGCGTCCGACAGTGAGTCTCGTAAAACGAACGATCCTTCTTTTTGACTTGAGAGCGGAGAACAGTCATGTCCGCCGACCTGCCGCCGACACCGCGTCGGATCGCCGTCGTCTGCCTCGTCGTCCCCCTGCTGGTGGCCTTCGCGCTCTGGGCCTTCGCCTGGCCGGCCGCCCGCCTGGCCCCGCACGACCTGCCGGTCGGCGTGGCCGGGCCGGCCGCCGCCACGGCCGAGGTGAAGGAGCAACTCGCGCACCGGCAAGGCGCGTTCGAGATCCACGAGTACGCCGACGGCCCGGCCGCCCGGGTCGCGATCGAGCAGCGCGAGGTCTACGGCGCGCTGGTGGTGGGGCCGCAGGGCCCCGAGCTCTACACCGCCTCGGCGGCCGGGCCGGTGGTGGCCCAGCTGCTCCAGAGCGCGAGCGGCGGCCGGGCCGCGGTGACCGACGTGGTCGCGGCCCCGGCGGCCGACCCGCGCGGCGCCGTGCTGGGCGCCGGGCTGCTGCCGCTGGTGCTGGCCGGGATCGCCTCGGGGGCACTGGTGACGGTGCTGCGGCTGCGCGGTGCGTCGGCGATCGGCGCGCTGCTCGGCGCGGCCGCGCTGACCGGGCTGGTGGCGGTGGCCGTCGGCCACGCCTGGCTGGGCGCGCTGAGCGGCAACTGGCTCGCCGAAGCAGGGGTGTTCGGGTTGACCGCGCTCGCGGTCGGCGCCACCGCGGCCGGGCTGGCCTCGCTGATCGGCATGCCCGGGATCGGGATCACCGCCCTGCTGATGGTGCTGGTCGGCAACGCCTTCTCGGGCATCACCTCGGCCCCCGAGATGCTGCCCGGTGCGGCCCGGGTGATCGGCGCCCAACTCCCGCCCGGCGCGGCCGGATCGGCGCTGCGCTCGGTGGCCTACTTCGACGGCGCGGCGGCCGGCCGGCCGCTGCTCACCCTCGCCCTGTGGGCCGGGCTCGGCCTCGCGGTGGTCGGACTGGTCGCGGCCCGGCGGCGGGCCGCCCCGCCGGTCGGGACCGCTCCCGGGGGCGCCCCCGAGGCGGCTCCCGAGCCGGTGGCGGCGGCCTGACCGGTCGTCAGCGGGCGCCGGTCACGCAGGGCCCGCCGGTCCCGCCGGGCCCGCTGACGACCGCTCGGGTCTTGAGCCTGTGCCTCGGCCTGCGCCTCGGCCGGGCCCGCCGGTCATGCCCGGGGGAGCCCCCGGGTGAGCAGGAGGGCGGCGGCGGCCGTGGCGGCGAGGGCGAGCACGGTGGCGGCGGGGGAGAGGCCGAGGGTGGTGAGGGTGGCGGCGGCCGCGATGCCGAGGGCGGGGCCGAGGTTCATCGCGGTCTGCTGGAGGCCACCCGCGGTCCCGGCGTCCGCGACGGCGGCCCGGCGCACCACCACGGCGGTGCCGGTGACCATCGCGGTGCCGAAGCCCGCGCCCAGCAGCAGGAACCCGGGGGTGCTTCCCCACCAGGAGGTGCCGGGCGCCAGCCGGGAGAGCAGCAGTGCGCCGAGCGCGGTCAGCAGGAGCCCGGAGGCGGCGGCGCGGCGCGGGCCGTGACGGCGCATCAGGGCCGCGGCGGCCGGGGCCGCGCCGACCATGGCGAGCGCGAGCGGGAGGCCGCGCAGTCCGCCGTCCTGGGCGGACAGGCCCAGGGTGTCCTGGAGCAGGTAGGTGACCAGGTAGAGCGTGCCGAACACGGTGGCGGAGACGCTCACCAGGACGGCCAGGGCCGGTGCGGTGGGGGCCGTGCGCAGCAGGGCCGCCGGGAGCAGCGGGTGCGGCGTGCGGCGCTCGTGCCGCACCAGCAGGAGGGCGGCCAGGCCGGTGAGCGCGGGGGCCACCGGGCCGGGGTGCGGGAGGGCGGTCAGGGTGTGCACCAGCCCGGCCAGGGTGAGGGCCAGCAGGGCGGCCCCGGGCAGGTCGAGCCCGGGGCGGGCGGCGGTGGTCGGTCCGGGGAGCCGTACGGCGAGCGCGAAAAGGCCGACCGCGACGGCGGGGACGACGCCGAGGAAGAGCACGGTGCGCCAGCCGAGGTGGGTGGTGAGCACGCCGCCGACCACCGGGCCGGCCGCGGCGGCCAGTCCGATCGCGGCGGTCCGGACGGCGATCGGCGTGCCCAGCCGGTCCGGCGGGTAGGCGGCGCGCAGCAGGCCCAGGGTGGCGGGCTGCAGCAGGGCGCCGAACACGCCCTGGGCGGCTCGCAGGGCGATCACCCAGCCGATCGACGGGGCGCAGCCGACCGCGGCCGAGGCGACGCCGAAGCCGACGGCGCCGACGGCGAAGACCCGGCGCTGGCCGTAGCGGTCGCCGAGCCGGCCGGCGAAGACCAGCAGGGAGGTGACCGCGATCAGGTACGCGGTGCTGGTCCACTGGACCTGGGCGAAGGTGGCGGACAGGTCGCGCCGCAGGGTGGGCTGGGCCACGGTCAGCACGGTGCCGTCGAGGGCGACCACGGCAGCCCCGGTGATGCTGCCGGTGAGGACGAGCAGCTGCTGACGGCGGCCCATCCGCTGGACGGCGACGGAGTCGGCGAGGGCGGTCACCGGGCGGCCGGGCCGAGGTGCGCGTCCAGGGCTGCGGTCAGCAGGGGTGTGATCTCCGCCTGACCGGTGGCGAGTTGGAGGCTGCCCCAGCGGTGCAGCTGGGCCAGCCCGTGCAGGTTGGCCCAGAACGCGCCGGCCGCCGCGGTGGGGTCGGTGCCCGGGCGGGCCGCCGCGATCAGGGTGCCGAGCCGGGCGAACAGCGGCAGGCTGGTCTCCCGCAGGCCCAGCTTGCCGCTCTCCAGCAGGTCGTGGCGGAACATCAGCTCGTACATGCCGGGCTGCTCGGCGGCGAACTCCAGGTAGATCCGCGCCAGTTCGGCGAGCTGCTCGCGCGGGCCGCCCGAGGGCGCCCGGTCGAGGCGGGAGGCCAGGTCGGTGAAGCCCCGTCGGGCGATCGCCGAGAGCAGGGCGAGGTGGGTGGGGAAGTGACGGCGCGGGGCGCCGTGCGAGACCCCGGCGCGGCGGGCGATCTCACGGAGGGTCAGGGCCTGCGGCCCCTCCTGGGCGAGCAGCTCGGCACCGGTGGCCACCAGGCGGGCGCGGAGGTCTTCATCGGTCATGTAGACAGTGTCTACCAGGTGGAAGTAGACACTGTCTACCGGGGTTGGTCAGAGCCCCGCGCCGCCGGTGGCGTCGATGGAGCGGCCGGTGACCCAGCGGGCGTCCGCGGAGGCGAGGAAGGCCACGATGTCGGCGACGTCCTCGGGCTGCCCGACCCGGCCGAGGGCGGCGAGCGAGGCGGCGTGTGCCTCGGCGGCCGGATTGCCGCGCAGCCAGCCCGCGTTGACGTCGGTGTCCACCACGCCGGGGGCCACCGAGTTGACGGTGATGCCGCGCGGTCCGAGCTGCTTGGCCAGGTTGAGGGTGAAGGTCTCCAGGGCGCCCTTGGTGGCCCCGTAGGCGATCGCCTCGGGCATCGCCAGGCGGGCGGCGCCGCTGGAGACGTTGACGATCCGTCCGTGGTCGCGCAGCCGCTCCAGGCCGTGCCGCACCACGAAGAACGGCGCCCGGACGTTGACCGCGAAGACCTCGTCGAAGCCCTCCTCGGTGAGTGAGGCGAGGTCGGCGGCGTGGGCGATCCCGGCGTTGTTCACGATGATGTCGACCCCGTTGTCCGGCGCGTGGGCGGCGACGCCCGCGTCGAAGGCGGCCCAGAGCGCGGCGGCGTCGCCGTGCCGGCCGAACTCGGCCCGGACCGCGAAGGCCCGCCCGCCCTCCTGCTCGATCCGCCCGACCACCTCGGCGGCCGAGCTCGCGTCGCGGCCGTAGGCGACGGCCACCAGGGCGCCGTCCCGGCCGAGGCGCTCGGCGACGGCCCGGCCGATGCCCCGGCTCGCGCCGGTGACCAGGGCCACCCGGCCGGCGAGCTTCGTCCGCTCAAGAGTCGTTCCACGCATGGCTGTTGCCCCGTCCCCTATTTCTTGGTGGATCGTTCAAGAAAGACCGTAGCACGATTTCTTGAACGATCCACCTACAATGTTCGGCATGACCGAGAGAACGGGTGCCGGCCGCGGCCGGCCGCGCGGCTTCGACCGCGCCGCCGCACTGGAGGCCGCCACCCTGCTGTTCTGGGAGCGGGGCTACCAGGCCACCTCCATGGGCGAGTTGACCGAGGCGATGGGCATCAGGGCGGGCAGCCTGTACGCCGCCTTCGGCGACAAGCGCTCGCTCTTCGAGGAGGTGGTGCGGCACTACGGGCGGACCCCGGCCGGAGCCTTCGCCGCCGCCGCGCTCACCGAGGAGCCCACGGCCCGCGGTGCGGTCGCCCGGCTGCTGCGGGAGGCGGCCGAGGTCTTCCCCGACCCGTCCCACCCGGCCGGCTGCCTGACCGTCAGCGCCGCCACCAACGTGACCGCGCAGGACGAGGGGATCGGCGCCCACCTCCGCGAGCTGCGCAACGCCAACCTTGCCGTGATCGAGGCCCGGCTGGTGGCGGCCGGGGCCGCCGGAGAGTTGCCGGAGGGCGCCGAACCGGCCGCGCTGGCCCGGTACTTCGCGTCCGTCTTCCAGGGCATGTCCCAGCAGGCCAGGGACGGCGCCACCGCGTCCGAGCTGCGTGCGGTGGCCGAACTCGCCCTGCTGGCCTGGCCGGCGGCGTAGCGACGGTCAGGCCAGGCCCGCCCAGCGGTTCAGGGCGGTGGTGGCGGCGCTGCGGTCGGGGTCGGTGAGGGAGGCGATCTTCGCCGAGTGGGTGGCGCCCGGTGCCCAGAGGGACAGGGAGTCGCGGGTGCCGGGCCCCAGGCGGAAGGGCTCGGCCACGCTCGGGTCGGCCGCGCCCTGGACGAAGAGCAGGCGCTCGCCCCGCAGGCGCACCCAGCGGTCGATGTCGCGCATCGCACCCGGCTGGAAGCGCAGTTCGACCTCACGGGGCACGAAGGTGCGCGGCTCGGTGGCGCCGGGGTAGCGGATCAGGTCTGCCAGGTGCTCGGTCTCCAGGCCGAAGTAGCCCAGCTGGGTGCCAAGTTGGTAGAAGTACGGGACGAAGTCGGTGGCGAAGCCGTCGGTGAAGGTGAGCAGCCGGCCGGCCTGGTCCAGCCAGTCGAAGAGCTGCCGGCCGGTCGCGTCCGGGCCGGGGACGGAGGCGCAGCCGGACCGGCCGATGCCCTGCCAGAAGGTGAACGGGGTGCGCAGCACGGCGATCTCGAAGGCCTTGTCGGCGCTCCCGATCAGCTCGAAGGTCGCACCCGGGTAGGCGGCGGTGTACTGAGCGGTGAGCTCCTCGCGGTGCAGCAGCGCCCGGCGCTGGACGGCCCGCAGCGCGGCCCGGCACTCGGGGGTGCCCACCGTGGCCAGGAAGTCGCGGTAGGCCGAGTCCTCGCGGTCGTTCACGTTGTTCGGCGCGCCGTAGGCGACCGTCCCGGCCACGTCGCCGGGGTAGAACCGGCGGTGGTAGACGGTGGCCATGCCGCCCTTGCTGCCGCCGGTGGAGATCCACCGGCCCGGGTAGACGGGGCGCAGGGCCTCGACGATCCGGTGGTGGTCGGTGGCGGCCTGCCAGATGTCCAGGGTCCGGTAGTCGCCGGTGGTGCTGGGCAGCGAGGTGCCGAAGAAGCGCTGCTCGGTGGTGAGTTGGTTGCCGTCCAGCAGGGCGGCGGGCTCGCTGCGGCCCTGGCCGGGGCCGAGGCCGTAGCCACTGGTGGCCAGTACCGTCGGGCGGTCCGCCGCGCGGTGCAGCAGGGTCAGGCGCTGCTGGAAGGTGCCCGCCTCCGGGTGGTGGTGGTCGACCGGCTGACGCAGGCTCAGCTCGAAGAAGCGGAAGCCGGCGGCGGCCGGGCGCTCCGCCGTCACGGTCAGGCCGGGGACGGCCTCCAGTGCGGCCCGGACGTCGGGCTCCTCGGCGGCCGCCGCCGGAACGGCCGTCAGCGCCGTCAGCGCCAGCGCCGGTGCCGCCACGCCGACCAGCAACCGCCTGAACCACCTGCTCATGTCGCCCTCCCCGGGGCTCGTCCGTTCGATGGGCACCAGTCAACCGGCGGGGCCCGCTCCGCTGATCCCTCCCGGGCGTGGACGGCCTCCCTCTCCGGAGGGAGTTGACGGACCGTCCGGTGCCGGGAGGACCGTCGGGCAGGCTGGGGCGGACGGCCGATCGGAAGGGGCGGGACCATGGGCGGGGCGGTGCGGACGGCGGAGGTCCGGGAGGTGCGGGGGACGTGGCAGCGGATGCGCCTGTGGGGAGCGGCGCACGCGGTGGACGACCTGTACCAGGGCCTGGTCCCGGCGGTGGTGCCGTACTTCGTGCTGGAGCGCGGCTACGGCTACGTCGCGGCCGGGGGCCTCACCCTGGCCGCGGCGCTCGGGAGTTCGGTCCCGCAGCCGCTGATCGGGATCGCGGTGGACCGGCACGGGCTGGGCTGGTCGGCGGCGCTCGGGCTGGCGCTGGCCGGCACCGGGTTCGGACTGGCGGGGCTGGCCGGGCCGTACCCGGCGGTCTGGGCGCTGGTGCTGCTCTCCGGCATCGGGGTGGCGATGTTCCACCCGGCGGCGGGCAAGGCGGCCCGGGAGGCGGCGGGGGAGAGCGCGGCCGCGATGAGCGTCTTCGCGGCGGGCGGCAGCGTCGGCTTCTTCCTGGCACCGGTGCTGGCCACCCCGCTGCTGGTGGCCTGGGGCGTGCGGGCCACGGCGTTCTTCCTGCCGCCCGCGCTGCTGATGGCGTACGTGCTGCACCGGCACCGGCGGCGCGCCCTGGCGACGGGGCGGGCCGGGGCCGGTGGCGCGCGGACGGGTGAGGACCAGTGGGTGCCGTTCCTGGTGCTGACGGCGGTGGCGATGGTCCGCTCGGTGGTGTTCTTCGGGGTCAGCACCTTCCTGGGCCTGCACTGGCTGCGGGACCTGGGCGCGACGCAGACCCTGGCCGGGGTGGCGCTGGCCTGCTTCCTCGGCGGCGGGGTCACGGGCACCCTGCTGGGCGGGCGGACCGCCGACCGGCTGGGCCTGGTGCGGACGGTCCGACTCGGCACCCTGCTGGCCGTACCGGCCCTGGCGGGCTTGGTGCTCGCCCCGGGCCCGTACCTCCCGCTGCTGTTCGCGGTGCTCACCGGCGCGGTGCTGAACGTGCCGTTCGCCGTCCTGATCAAGCTCGGCCAGGACTACCTGCCGGCCCGCCCCGGCACCGCCTCCGGCGTGACCCTGGGCCTGGCCCTGAGCGTCGGTGGCCTCTCGGCGCCGCTGCTGGGGCTGCTCGCCGACGCCCACGGGCCGCGCGGCGTGCTCACCGTGCTCTGCGCCGTCCCCGTCCTCGCCTGGGGGCTGGCCGCGTTCCTGCGGGAGCCGCGGGCGGCGGCCTGAGGACGCATCCGTCCATGGCCTCTTCGGTCCGCCGGGGATCCCTTCCACTCGGGCTGAGCTGCGACGAAGCTGTTCTTCGTCAGCAGGAAGCGCCCGACCGGTAGGGAACGAACCTCCGCTGACGGTACGTCAGCCGCGCCAGACCGCCGCTCCTGCAGGGCGGCAGTCCGCGCGGTCCATCCGTCCGCACACCCTCCCGGAGCACAGCCATGACCTCTCGCGCCTCGAAGCTCACCCGCGTCGCCCTCGCCGCCGCCATCACCCTCTCCGGCGCGGTCGCGACCACCGCCCTGGCCACGGTGAACGCCACGGTCGCCCAGGCCGCCTCGTCGGTGGACGGTTCGATCACCCGCTCCGAGGTGATCGCCCGGGCCGACTACTGGTTCCAGCAGGGGAACAGCATCAGCTACAGCTGGACGGGTGCCTATCCGGACTCCTCGGGGCGCAACTACCGCACCGACTGCTCCGGTTACGTCTCGATGGCCTGGCACCTCGGCACCAGCCTGGCCACCGGCACGCTGCCGGGCGTCGCCACCCAGATCCCGCGCAGCGAGCTCAAGCCCGGTGACATCCTCGACTACGAGGCCAAGCACGTCATCCTGTTCGAGAAGTGGGACGACGCGGCCCACACCACCTTCTCCTACTACTCCTTCGGCTCCGACCCGGTGAAGCACGTCACCGGTGTGTCGATCAACGCCGCCAAGTTCGACAGCCACGACAACGGTCTCTACACCGCCTACCGCTACGACAAGATCGTCGACGACAACCCCGTCACCGCCGCCAACAACACGGTGCGCCTGGTGGACCTGACCCCGAACGGGGACCTGTTCAACGCCGAGGGGAACTTCGTCGCCGGGAGCTGGAGCCCCTGGAGCAGCATGGGGGCCTCCTCGATCAAGGAGGTCGCCAGCGCCTCGACCGGGTCGACCAACCGGGTCTTCGCGATCGGCAGCGACAACCGGATCTGGGAGAAGGACGGCAACTACGCCACCGGGCAGTGGTCCGGCTGGTTCCAGGTGCCGAACAGCCCGACGGTGAAGGCGATTTCGGCCTCCTCCTTCGGCAACACCGTGCACCTCACCGCGATCGGCACCGACGGCCAGATGTGGAACTCGGACGGCGCCTTCCCGAACGGCGGCTGGAACGGCTGGACCTCGCACGGCGGCACCAACCTCAAGCGGATCGCCTCGGTCTCGACCAGCGACAACGTGAACCACGTCTTCGTGGTCGACGCCAACGACCAGCTCCGCGAGATCGACGCCAACTACGCGACGGGGACCTGGAACGACTGGGCGCCCGCGGCGGGCGGCTTCACGGCCAAGGACGTCTCGGCCTCGTCCTTCGGCAGGACGGTGCACCTCACCGCGATCGGCATGGACGGCAACCTGTACAACACCGACGGCGACTTCGCGGCCGGCACCTGGAACGGCTGGAGCAACAAGGGCGGCAGCGGCCTGAAGCGGCTGGCCAGCGCGACCTCCTCGGTCACCAACGTGAACCACGTCTTCGCGGTCAATGGCAGCAACCGCCTGGTCGAGATCGACGCCGACTACATCAAGGGCACCTGGAGCACCTGGGCGGAGCCGGCCGGCGGCGCCGACTCGATGGGCATCGCGGCGTCCTTCACCAGCTGACCCGCAGCACCCGACCCGAAGCACCGGAACGGCCGTGCCCTGCGCCAGAGCAGAACTCTGGTGCCGGGCACGGCCGTTGTGCCCGGGCCTACCGTCAGCCGAGTGCCGCGAGCACCTCGTCGGTGGTGGCGATGTGCCCGATCCGGGGAAAGATCTTCGTGGTGCTGTGGACGTGCGAGTCGCCGTCCAGGTCGGTCATCGCGTCGGTGACGAAGGTCAGCCGGTACGTCAGCTCCCAGGCGCTGCGGGCGGTGGACTCGACGCCGATGCTGGTGGAGATGCCGGCCAGCACGATGTGCCGCACGCCCCGCCGCCGCAGCTGCAGGTCGAGCTCGGTGCCGGTGAAGGCGCCCCAGTGCCGCTTGGTGACCAGGATGTCGCCCTCGGCCGGGCCGAGGGCTGGGGAGAGTTCGGAGAAGCCGGCGGGCGGCAGCGACGGGGTGAACCCGTCCCCGGGGAGCGGGAGGTCGCCGCCGTCGGGATGCCAGCCGACCCGGACCAGGACGACGGGCAGTCCGCGGGCCCGGAAGCCCTCGGCCAGCCGGACGCCGTGCTTCAGGATCTCGCCGGAGTCGTGCGCCGTGGGCATCGCCAGGATGCCCTGTTGGAGGTCGATCAGGACGAGCGCGGTGTCGGGAGTGATCTGCACGGGGTGAGCCTATCCGTCAGGTGCGGCCCGGAGCGGGACAGGAGAGCGGGACAGGAAAGTTTCTTTACCTTGCGCCGCTGTCCGGCCCCTGACCTGTGCGGGGGCGCGGGCCCGGGTAAAGAAAGCCTCCTGACGGGGGCTCAGCGCCCGACAGTGCTCTTGACCGCCCCAATTGGTCCAGTCCAATCTTTGATCCCCTGTACCGCCGGAAACCCCACTCATCCGGAGGACCCCCACCATGCTCGAACGAGCTCTGCCCGAGCGCCCCGCGCTCCGGGCCGCATCGTCACGCCGTAGAGTCGGCGCCCTGACGCTGGCCGCCGTGCTCTCGGCCGGCAGCGTCGCCGTGGTCGCCTCGCTCGGCACCGCTTCGGCCGCCCCGGTCAGCCTGCTCTCCAACGGCGACTTCGAGGCCGGGCTGACCGGCTGGAGCTGCGCCGCCGGCAGCGGCTCGGTGGTGAGCAACCCGGTGCACGGCGGCGCCGCCGCCCTGAGCGCCGCCGCCACCGCGGGAGACACCGCGCAGTGCCAGCAGACCGTCGCGGTGCAGCCCAACACCACCTACACGCTGGCCGGTTGGGTGCAGGGCAGCTACGTCTACCTGGGTGCCACCGGCACCGGGGTGAACGCCCAGTCCTGGCTGCCCTCGGCGACCGGCTGGACCCAGCTCTCCACCAGCTTCAAGACCGGCGCGAGCACCACCTCGGTGACGGTCTACACCCACGGCTGGTACGGCCAGGGCACCTACCGGGCCGACGACCTGACGCTGACCGGCCCCTCCGGGCCGACCCAGAGCACCACCCCGACCGTCAGCGCCTCGGCCAGCGCCAGCCCGTCGGGCAGCGCCAGCCCGTCCGCGAGCCCGTCCACCAGCGCGAGCCCGTCGGCCAGTTCGAGCCCGAGCTCCAGCCCGAGCACGAGCCCCAGCCCGAGCGGCACCCCGAACGGCCCCGGCGGCGACGGCAAGGTGACCGTCCCGGCCGGCTTCAAGGTGGAGCGCACCACCCACAACGCGGTGGTGCTCTCCTGGCAGGCCTCCACCGACTCGACCGACAACGCCCCGGCCTACAAGGTGTGGCGCCAGGGCCAGTTGGTGGCCACCTCGATGGGCACCAAGGTCACGGTCAGCTCGCTGCTGCCCGGCACCACCTACACCTTCACCGTCCAGGGCTACGACAAGGCCGGCCACGCCTCGGCCCAGTCCGCGCCGGTCACGGTGACCACCGCCGCCGCCCCGGCGGCCGCCAAGTACCGCTCCGCCTACTTCGACCAGTGGGGCGTCTACGAGAACACCTACTTCGCGAAGAACGTGGACACCAGCGGCTCGGCGGCCAAGCTGGACGTCATCACCTACGCGTTCGCCAACATCCACCCCACCTCGCACACCTGCTTCGAGGCCGTGAAGGCCTCCGACGCGGCCAACGAGAACAACCCCAACGCGGGTGACGGCGCGGGCGACGCGTACGCCGACTACCAGATGGACTACACCTCGGCGACCAGCGTGGACGGCTCCACCGACGTCTACGAGCAGCCGATCAAGGGCAACTTCAACCAGCTGCGCCAGCTGAAGGCCAAGTACCCGAACCTGCGCCTGACCATCTCCATCGGCGGCTGGACCTACTCGAAGTACTTCTCCGACGCGGCCTCCACCGACGCCAAGCGGAAGGCCTTCGTCTCCTCCTGCATGACGATGTTCATGACCGGTGACCTGCCGACCAACGTGGCGAGCGACCCGTCCGGCGGCAAGGCCTCGATCGCCGGCCTCTTCGACGGCATCGACATCGACTGGGAGTACCCGGGCTCGGCCGGCGGCCACGTGGGCAACCACACCTCCACCGCCGACAAGCAGAACTTCACCCTGCTGCTCAAGGAGTTCCGCGAGCAGCTGGACGCCTACGGCGCCCAGCAGGGCAAGAAGTTCCTGCTCACCGCCGCACTCCCGGCCGGGCAGGACAAGATCCAGTACCTGGAGACCGACAAGATCGGCGCCTACCTGGACTACGCCGACGTCATGACCTACGACATGCACGGCGGTTGGGACGCCAAGGGCCCGACCAACCACCAGGACCCGCTGCACGACAGCCCGGCCGACCCGTCCACGCCCGTCACCCCCGGCGCGCGGAAGTACAACGTGGACACCGCGCTGACCGCCTACACCACCGGCCTGCCGGAGTACGGCGTGACCGGCGGCTTCCCGGCCAACAAGATCGTGCTGGGCATCCCGTTCTACTGGCGGGGCTGGACCGGTGTCCCGGCCGGCACCAACTACGGCCTCTACCAGAGCGCGACCGGCCCGACCCCGGCCAAGCCGCTCAGCCAGGAGGCCGGCCTGGCCGCCTGGAAGGAGCTCACCCCGACCGCCGCCACCACCCACTGGGACCCGGTGACCGAGAGCTCCTGGATCTACGACGGCACCAACTTCTGGACCGGTGACACCCCGCAGGCCATCCAGGCCCGCGGCGCCTACGCCAAGTCCAAGGGCCTGGCCGGAATGTTCGCCTTCTCGCTGGAGAACGACGACACCTCGGCCACCCTGCTGAACGCCATGTCCGCCAGCCTCGGCTGACGCGCCAACGGCTCAGGCACCACGGGCCCGCACCCCCTCGGGGTGCGGGCCCCGCCGTTCGGCGGGGAGGTTTCCGGCCACGACCCCGAGAGGCCTCAGGGGCCGGGTACCCCGTGGGGCGGAGGGGTGGTTCGCCCTCGGGGAGGACCGGTACCGGACCTGAGGGGGAGGTGCGTGCCCGCACCGCGCTGCGAGGGTGGACGGGCCGGAAGGGACTCCGGCGGGTAACGGACCGAGGGGACTGGGGACATGGCCATGGGACTGCGCGGGGCGGGTCTGCGGGCGGCGGCGGTGGCACTGGCCGCCGCGACGGTGGTCGGTGTGGTGGCGCCGGTGGCGGGGGCCGCCGGGGCGTCCGAGGGGGCACGAGGGGCGGCGGTCACGGCGGAGGCTGCACCGGGTTCCCGGGTCGACCGGGAGGCGCTCGACGCGGCGCTGCGCGCGGCGGTGGTGGAGGGCGGCTCGACCGCCGTCCTGGGCCGCGTGGTGGAGAACGGCCGCACGCTCTGGCAGGGCGCGGCCGGCAAGGCCGACCTGGACCGGGGCACCCCGGCCCGGGCCGACGGCCGGTTCCGGATCGGCAGCGTGACCAAGACCTTCGTGGCCACCGTGCTGCTCCAGCTGGAGGCCGAACGCCGGGTCGACCTGGACGCGCCGGTCGAGCGCTACCTGCCGGGCACGGTGCCGAACGGGCGGGACATCACGGTCCGTCAGCTGCTCAACCACACCAGCGGCATCTTCAACTACACCGAGTCCAAGGACTTCCTGGACTTCGAGACCCCGGAGGCGGCCCAGCGCTGGCTGGACCAGGGGCGCTGGGTGCAGCACCGCCCGGCCGACCTGGTGAAGCTGGCCGTCGCCCACGAGCCGTACTTCGCCCCGGGCGCGGACTGGCACTACTCCAACACCAACTACATCCTGGCCGGGATGATCGTCGAGAAGGTCACCGGCCACGGCTGGGAGTCCGAGGTGGAGCGCCGGATCGTCCGGCCGCTCGGCCTGGGGTCGACCAGCTTCCCGTCCTCCTCGACCGCGGTGCCCGGCGTGCACGCCAAGGGCTACATGCAGCTGGCCGACGGCGGCCGGGCCGACGTGACCAGGCTCAACCCGAGCATGGCGGGCGCGGCCGGGGCGGGCATCTCCACCACCGCCGACCTGGCGAGGTTCAACTCCGCGCTGCTGGGCGGGAAGCTGCTGCCCGCGGCCCAGCTGGCCGAGATGACCACGGTGGCCCCGCAGTCGCTGAAGTACCTGCCCTACGGCCTGGGCCTGATGCGCGAGGACACCCCGTGCGGACAGCTCTGGGGCCACGGCGGTGGCATCCCCGGCTACGGCACCCAGATCCTGGGCGAGCTGGGCGGCAAGCGCCAACTCTCGTTCTCCTACAACCCGTTCGACAACAGCCGGGCCGGCGAGGCGAACCGGACGCTGGGTGAGCTGCAGTCGCTGATGGCCTGCGGCGCCAAGACCGGGACCACCGCCAGGTCGCTGCCCTCGCTGGGCTGACCCGACGGTGGTCCCGGGGCCGGTGCGGTCACGGGGGGCCGCACCGGCCCTGACGGCCCTGTCAGCAGCTCAGGTTGGAGCCCGGGACGGTGCCGAGGATCTGCACGAAGTTCTGGTAGGCGTTGATCCGGCTCTGCACCTGGGCGGGGTTGCCGCCGTTGCACTCCAGTGAGCCGTTGATGGAGCGGACGGTCTCGCCGAAGCCGGCGCCGTTGACCATCGCGTTGTGCGGGGTCATGGTGCCGGGGCCGTTCTGGGTCATCCAGTACCAGATGCCGGTCTTCCAGGCGACGGCCGGGTCGGTCTGCACCAGGTTGGGGTTGTTCAGCAGGTTGATGCCCAGCGCGTCACCGGCGGCCTTGTAGTTGAAGTTCCAGCTCAGCTGGATCGGGCCGCGGCCGTAGTACGCGGCCTGGCCGGCCGGGCAGCCGTAGGGCTGGGTGGTGTCGCAGTAGTGCGGGTAGTTGGCGGTGTTCTGCTCCACCACGTAGACCAGGCCACCGGTCTCGTGGTTGACGTTGGCCAGGAACGCGGCGGCCTCCTGCTTGCGCACGGTGTCGCTGCCGGTGCCCGCGAACGCCGGGTAGGCGCTCAGGGCGTTGACCAGGCCGGCGTAGGTGTAGAAGGAGTTCCGGCTCGGGAACATCTGGTTGAACTGGGCCTCGCTGACCGGGAATCCGCCCGGGTTGGTGGTGCCGGTCGGCGTCGGGGTCGGGCTGGAGCCGCCGTTGCAGGCGTACGGGTCCCAGTACCAGGTGGAGATCACCGGGTCGTAGCCCGGGTTGTCGTGCTCGGCGATGTAGTACCTGCCGTCCGTGTACCGGACGATCGCGCCGGTGGTGTAGGTCTGGCCGGCCACCCAGGCGGGGTAGTTGCAGCTGCCGGTGGGGGTGCTGGTCGGCGAGGGGGTGGGGGTGGTGGTCGGGTTGCCACCGCCGCCGCAGACGCCCTGGTCGGCCCAGACGCCGGAGCCGCCGGTGGACGGGGTCTCGCCCTGGGTCCACCACTTGGCGCCCCAGTTGTGGCCGTTGTACGAGACGGTGGCGCCGCCGGTGTAGACGGCGCTGGAGCTGTACGCGGTGGCACAGGTGGCGGCGGAGGCCGCCCCCGGCAGGAACACGGCGAAGCCCACCGCCACGGCTAGCGCGGCGAGCAGGGCCATCAGTCGATTTGTCGACACTTCGTCTCCCCTGGGTGCGGTGGGGGAACCGCACGGGTCGAGGACGGGATCGTCCGGTGTGGGGGACCCGCGGACGTGGGGGCGCGGGCCGGTACGGGAACCGTACGGTGGACTGAACCGCAATGGTCCAGACCTGTCAAGGGGGCCCGATCGGTTCGGGTGCGCCCCGACGGACCGCGCTGACAGACCGTCAGCGTACGGACGGCACGCGGCCGGAGGGCGTCAGCGCAGCACCGAGGGCGACTCCGCGCCGACCACCAGCAGCTCGCCCTGCCCCGAGCCGTCGGCCGGGACGGACCACACCTCGGGATTGCCCGCGCCGTCGCGCACCGTGTAGGCCAGCGTGCGGTCGTCCAGCCAGGCCGCCTGGTCGTCCACGCTCCGCGCCTCGGCGGTGGCGGTCACCCGCAGGGTGGCCAGGTCGAGCACCGAGAGCCGCCAGCCCTTGGCCGGATCGGCGTCCACCGCCTCCTTGAAGGCCAGCCGGGTGCCGTCGGGGGAGAGCGAGGGGCACTCCACGTTCTCCTTCAGGGTGCGCACCGTGCGGGCCGCGAGATCGCCCTCGGCCAGGTAGCGCTTCCCCGCGGTGGAGAGGGTGACGTAGAAGCGGTTGTCGTCGGCGGTGAAGGTGACGCCCCAGTAGTTGACGTCCGGCGACTGGTACGGCCTCCCGTCCCGGGTGATCGCGAACTCCTCCAGGGAGTTCACCAGTTGACCGCTGCGGGTGTCGTAGACGCCGGTCCGGGTGGAGAAGCCGCCGCCGCTGTAGGAGTCGCCGCCGACGAAGGTGGTCCAGTTGACCATCCGCCCGCTGGCCGAGACCCGGGCCCGGCTGGGCAGGCCGGGGACGGGGATCGACCTTGTCTCCGTCAACTCCCGGTCCAGCACCACCATCCGGTAGGACCACTGGGTGTCGGGGTGGGCGCAGATCCCGGTGCCGCCGGCCGCGTAGGAGCGGACGCACTCCAACGCGCCCACCTGGCGCGGCCCGTCGGGCTCGGCCGCCGCCACGGTGTTCAGGTGGCGGTCGCCGACCACCAGCAGCTGCCCTCCGTCGGTGGTCAGCCGGAGCGGGACGGCATCCGCCGGGCGGTCCGCGGCGGTGCCGCGGTCGCCGGCCGTCAGACCGTAGCCGACCGCGACGCTCGCCAGGACGGCGGCCAGCGCCGCCAGCACGCCGATCCGGGTGCGGGTGGTCATCCCGGCGGCAGGGGCCTGGCCGGTGTTGCGTTCGCTGGTCAACTCGGTGGTCATGAGGCTTCCTTGACGGCGCCGGGCAGACGGAACAGCAGGACGGCGGAGGCGACGATCGCCAGCGCGACCGCCCCGGCGGCGAAGCGGGTCGCGGTGGCCGGGCCCCACAGCTGCCAGGCCAGGCCGAAGAGCAGCGAGGAGACCAGGTAGGCCAGCGCCTGTCCGGTCTGGATCAGCGCGATCCCGGTGGTGCGCAGCCGCTCCGGCAGCACCGGCCCGGCCAGGGCCATCAGCACCCCGTCCGAGGCGGCGTAGAACAGGCCGTACAGGGCGAGTGCCGTGATCAGCAGCGGGGTGCCGCCGAGCGGGCCGAAGAGCAGCAGGTAGACGGCGGCCAGTGCGAGGTAGGCGGTCAGCAGCACCGGCAGCCGGCCGACCCGGTCGGCCAGCGCACCCAGCGGCGCGGCCAGCAGCAGGTAGGCCAGGTTGGTGCCGACCGCGAGCAGCGGGAACCAGCCGATCGCCAGGTCCTCGCGGCGCTGGAGCAGCAGGTAGACGAAGCCGTCCCCGACGGTGGCGGTGCCGAGCAGCACGGCCGCCAGCGTCAACCGCCGCACCGGGGCCGCCCTCAGCAGCCCGCGGACGTCCAGCTTCACCCGCACCGGCGGGAGTTCCTCGCGCTGGTCGCGGACGAAGAGCACCAGGACCACCACGCCGAGCACCGCGATGCAGCAGCTGGCGACGAAGACCGCGTCGAAGGACTGCCCGGCGGCGGCCAGCACCGCCATCGCCACCAGCGGTCCGAGGAAGGCGCCGAAGCTGTCCATCGCCCGGTGCACGCCGAAGGCCCGGCCGAGCGCCTCGGGTGGGGTGGAGAGGGTGATCAGGGCGTCGCGGGGCGCCGTGCGCAGGCCCTTGCCGGCCCGGTCGACGGCCACCACCAGGCCGATGCCGGTGGCCGAGCGGCCGACCAGCAGCAGGCCGAGCTTGGCCGCCGCGGAGAGCGCGTAACCGGTGCCGGCCACCGCCTTGCGCTGCCGGAAGCGGTCCGCCGTCCAGCCGCCGGCCAGCCGCAGCAGAGCGGTCGCGCCGGTGTTCAGACCGTCGATCAGACCGTAGGCCAGCGGGCTCAGTTGGAGGCCGAGCACCAGGTACATCGGCAGCACCGCCGTGACCATCTCGGCCGAGACGTCGGTGATCAGGCTGACGCTGCCGAGCGCCAGCACGTTGGCGCCGACCTTGACGGCGGTCCGGCTCCCGTCGGAGCGGGGCCGCCCGATCGTGGACAGGTACACGGAGCTCCTCCGGGCGGCGCTGTGGGATGGCGTGGACGGCTCATATCGTGGGGTGCCCCGGCCCGGGCGGACAACAGGGCCTCGGTAGCGGCTCGGCATGCGATGGGTGAACAGCCGGTGTACGGGTACGAGTTGACCGCGTACATCCCCGGATCCTCATGTCCTGCACGCGAGTTGTTCATCTGCGCGTGCCGGACCCGCCCGGCAGCCCCCCCAGGATTTCCCCGCTCGTGGCACGGGTCACGGGCCTCTCCCCCAGGAAAGGGACTCTCCGATGGGCAAGCGCCAATCCTGGCGAGCCGCGACCGCCGCCTCCGCGGCCCTGGTCACCACCGCGCTCGCCGCGACGCTCCTCACCGCGACCGCTCCCACCGCGGCAGCGGCGACCACCACCTTCACCCCGGTCGCCGACACCTACGTCCAGGACACCACCCCCAGCACCAACTACGGCACCTCCACGCAGTTCGTGGCGGACAACTCCCCGGTGCGGCAGGCGTTCCTGAAGTTCACCGTCGCCGGGGTGACGGCCCCGGTCGCCGGTGCCAAGCTCCGGGTCCGCTCGATCAGCGGCAACAGCGGCGCCAGCAAGGGCGGCGTCTTCAAGTCGGTCTCCAGCACCACCTGGAGCGAGACCGGCACCACCTGGAACAACAAGCCCGCCCAGGACGGTGCCACCCTGGCCACGCTGGGTGCGATCACCAAGGACACCTGGTACGAGGTCGACGTCACCTCGGTGGTGAAGGGCAACGGCACCTTCAGCTTCGGCGTCAGCTCGACCAGTTCGGACGGCGCCTACTACGACACCCGCGAGAGCGGCGCCGACGCCCCGCAGCTGGTGCTCACCACCTCCGGCCCGAGCCCCTCGCCCTCGGCCTCCCCCTCGGCCTCGGCCTCGCCGACCGTGACGCCGACGCCCACCCCGACCTCGACGGTCTCGCCCTCGCCGTCCCCCTCGCCCACCCAGCCGTCCGGTGACCCGGTGCTGGTCGGCGCGGGCGACATCGCGGACTCCGGTTCGGGCGACACCGCGACCGCCGCACTGCTGGACAAGATCCCCGGCACCGTCTTCACCGCCGGCGACAACGTCTACACCAACGGCACCACCTCGGAGTTCAACACCTACTACGAGCCGACCTGGGGCCGCCACAAGGCGCGCACCCGCCCGGCCCCGGGCAACCACGACTACAACACCTCGGGCGCCACCGGCTACTACAGCTACTTCGGTGCCAACGCCGGTGACCCGGCCAAGGGTTACTACTCCTACGACCTCGGCAACTGGCACGTGGTCGCGCTCAACTCCAACATCGCGATGTCGGCCGGCTCGGCCCAGGAGACCTGGCTGCGCGGCGACCTGGCCGCCAGCACCAAGCCCTGCACCATCGCCTACTGGCACCACCCGCTGTACACGTCCAGCTCCAGCCACGCGCCGTCCACCGCGACCCGCCCGCTCTACCAGGCGCTGTACGACCACAACGCCGAGGTGGTGGTCACCGGCCACAACCACACCTACGAGCGCTTCGCCCCGCAGGACGCCAACGGCAACCGGGACGACGCGCGCGGCGTGCGCAGCTTCGTCGCGGGCATGGGCGGTGCGAGCTTCTACGGCTTCGGCACCATCCAGAACAACAGCGAGGCCCGCAACGCCGACACCTGGGGCGTCCTGAAGTTCACCCTGCACGACAACAGCTACGACTACGAGTTCGTCCCGCAGGCCGGCAAGACCTACAACGACAAGGGCAGCGGCACCTGCCACTGACCTCGACCCTGCTCAACCCCGGGGCACGGGAGGCCAGTTCCCGTGCCCCGGGCACCCCCTAGCCCTGCTCCGCCGCCAGCTCCTCCAGCAGGCGCACCGCGCGCTCCGCGTCCGCCGCGCCGACGAACAGGTGGTCGTGGTGGAAGCCGGCCACCACGTTGCAGCTGATGCCGTGTTCGGCGAGCCGGGTGGCCGCCGCCGCCGTCAACCCGACCGCCTCCAGCGCCGAGTGGATCCGCAGCGTGATCCAGGCCGCCACGTACTCGTAGCGCAGCCCGAGCGAATCCGCCTCCTCCTGCGCCACCACCACGGTCGGCCCCTCCGCCTCGGCCACCGTGACCACCGGCCGCAGCCCCGCCGGGACCTTGGTCGGCAGCGTGCAGTAGACGTACCTCCCCGGGTGCAGCTCCGGGCTCATGCCGCTCAGCAACTTGCGCAGATCACTCTCACCGGCCGTCATGCCGCCACGCTAGCCGGTGGGTTCGCGGCGCGGGGTGCCGCCGTGCCGGACCGGTCCGGAGAACCGCGGGCGAGAATTCCGCGTCCTGATGTCACCGGAAGGGACGGCCGACCCGTCCTGAGGGACAGAACCGCGTCAGTGCGGATCCGCATGGCCGGCGTGCGCAACGACGACAGAGAGCCAGCAACAGACATGAAGGACTTCGGCAAGGATCTGGACGAGGAGCTCTCCTCACTGGACGCGCCACCCCTCGGCGATCTGGTCGGCGAGGCGGTCCGGCAGGGGCGCCGGGTGCGGCGCCGGCGCGCGGTCGGCGCGGTGGTCGGCTCGGCCCTGGCGGTGGCCGGGACGGCGCTCCTGCTCGGCGGCCCGCTGCGGCCGCACAGCGGCGGCGCCGGCCCCTCCGCGGTGGTCGCCGCCGATGTGCCGAGCCCCTCACCGGTGGTGCGACAGCCCGTCACCGGCGCGGCCCTGCTGGCTGCGGTGGCCGGGGTGGTACCGGACGGCCTGCGGACCGGCGGGTACGCGGCCCAGACCGACGGGGTGAACGGCGCGCAGGTCACCGGGGCCCAGGTCTACCTCACCGGGCCCGCCGGGACGGGGATGATCCGGGTCTTCGTCACCAGCGGGGAGTCGGAGGCCTCCTGCTTCACGACGGAGTCCTGCCGCCGGGACGACCGCGGTCAGCAGGTGGTCGTGGACCACATGAAGGGCAACTGCGTCCAGGACGTCGTGGTGACGTCCCGTCACCACGACGGCACCGTGGTCCAGGTGAACGTGGCGACCTGCCTGGCCTGGACCGAGGCCGAGGGCAACAAGCCCACCGCCCCGGCCCTCACCGAGCAGCAGGCCATCGCCCTGGCGGGGGACCCGGCGCTCTCGGCCTGGATGACCGCGGAGGAGGGCCTCCGGGCCAAGGCCGCCTACCCCGACCTGCCCCGGATCCTCTGACCGCCACGGACCGGCCGCGGCCCCGTCCGGGGCCGCGGCACCACCGTCACCGAGACCTGCACCGCACCACCCTGGGGGCCGAGAAGTGCGCAACGAAGCCGAGTTCGTCAGTTTCGCGGAGGGCAGCACGCTGCGCCTGCGCCAGCTGGCCTACCTGATGTGCCGCGACTGGCACCTCGCCCAGGACCT
>NZ_JBSFGS010000050.1:17296-34671 GCF_053596675.1 Kitasatospora sp. NPDC001664 | reverse complement strand
GTGCGACTGACCCACCGTCAGTCGCACGCGCGGACCTCGGCCGCGCGCGGTTCCTCGCGCCCTCGGAGTGACCACGCACGCCGAAGGGGCGCCCGGAAGGTGCTCCCGGGCGCCCCTTCGGGACGGGTCAGGCCTTGCGGAGCTGGAAGTGGAGGCCGAGGCCCTCGTCGGTGAAGGTCTCGGACTGCCAGTCGGCGGAGCCGGCGGCGAAGTCGGTCGCGAGGACCTCCTCGGCGACCAGGTGGCCGTGCTCGGCGATGGCCTCGACGGTGGCCTCGTCGGTGGCGCGCCAGCGCAGGACGATGCGGTCGGCGACGTCCAGGCCGGAGTTCTTGCGGGCCTCCTGGATCTGGCGGATGGCGTCGCGGGCGATGCCGAGCCGCTTGAGCTCCGGGGTGATGGCCAGGTCGAGGGCGACGGTGGCGCCGGCCTCGTTGGCGACGGCCCAGCCCTCGCGCGGGGTCTCGGTGATGATGACCTCGTCCGGGGTCAGCTCGACGGTCTCGCCGTTGAGCTCCACCGAGGCGGTGCCGGAGGACCGCAGCGAAGCGGCCAGTGCGGCGGCGTCGGCGGCCGCGACCACCTTGGCCACGTCCTGGACGCCCTTGCCGAAGCGCTTGCCGAGGGCCCGGAAGTTGGCCTTCGCGGTGGTGTCCACCAGCGAACCGCCGACCTCGGTCAGCGACTCGAGCACCGAGACGTTCAGCTCCTCGGCGATCTGCGCCCGCAGGTCGCCCGGCAGTTCGTCCCAGCCCTGGGCGGCGATCAGCGCCCGGGAGAGCGGCTGACGGGTCTTCACGCCGGACTCGGCCCGGGTGGCCCGGCCGAGCTCGACCAGGCGGCGGACCAGCGCCATGTTCCGGGAGAGCTCGGTGTCGATCAGGGTCTCGTCCGCCACCGGCCAGGTGGCCAGGTGCACCGAGCCGGGAGCGTCCGGGGCGACCGGGACGACCAGGTCCTGCCAGACCCGCTCGGTGATGAACGGGGTGAGCGGGGCCATCAGGCGGGTGACGGTCTCCAGGGCCTCGTGCAGGGTGGCCAGCGCGGCGGCGTCGCCCTGCCAGAAGCGGCGGCGGCCGCGGCGGACGTACCAGTTGGAGAGGTCGTCGACGAAGCCGGAGAGCAGCTTGCCGGCCCGCTGGGTGTCGAAGGCCTCCAGCGCCGCGTCCACCTCGCGGACCAGGGTGTTCAGCTCGGAGAGCACCCACTTGTCCAGCTGCGGACGGTCGGCCGGGGCCGGGTCGGCCGCGGACGGGGCCCAGTCGGCGGTGCGGGCGTAGAGGGCCTGGAAGGCGACGGTGTTCCAGTAGGTGAGGAGGGTCTTGCGGACCACCTCCTGGATGGTGCCGTGTCCGACCCGGCGCGCGGACCAGGGCGAGCCGCCCGCGGCCATGAACCAGCGCACGGCGTCGGCGCCGTGCTGGTCCATCAGCGGGATGGGCTGGAGGATGTTGCCCAGGTGCTTGGACATCTTCCGGCCGTCCTCGGCCAGGATGTGACCGAGGCACACCACGTTCTCGTACGAGGACTTGTCGAACACCAGGGTGCCGACGGCCATCAGGGTGTAGAACCAGCCGCGGGTCTGGTCGATCGCCTCGGAGATGAACTGCGCCGGGTAGCGCTGCTCGAAGAGCTCCTTGTTCTGGTACGGGTAGCCGTACTGGGCGAAGGGCATCGAGCCCGAGTCGTACCAGGCGTCGATCACCTCGGGCACCCGGGTCGCCGTGGCGGAGCACTGCGGGCAGGCGAAGGTGACCGCGTCGATGAACGGGCGGTGCGGGTCCAGCTCGGACTGGTCGGTGCCGGAGAGCTCGGAGAGCTGGGCCAGCGAGCCGACGCAGGTGAGGTGGTCCTCCTCGCAGCGCCAGATCGGCAGCGGGGTGCCCCAGTAGCGGTTGCGGCTGAGCGCCCAGTCAATGTTGTTGTTCAGCCAGTCGCCGAAGCGGCCGTGCTTGACGTTCTCCGGGTGCCAGTTGGTGGCCTCGTTCTCCCGGATCATGGCGTCCTTGACCTGGGTGGTCCGGACGTACCAGGAGGGCTGCGCGTAGTAGAGCAGTGCGGTGTGGCAGCGCCAGCAGTGCGGGTAGCTGTGCTCGAAGACCTCGTGGCGGAAGAGCAGGCCGCGCTCCTTGAGGTCGGCGAGGACCAGTTCGTCGGCCTTCTTGAAGAAGACGCCGCCGACCAGGTCGAGGCCGGCCTCGAAGGTGCCGTCCTGGCGGACCGGGTTGACCAGCGGCAGCCCGTACGCCTTGCAGATCTTGTAGTCGTCCTCACCGAAGGCGGGGTTGGTGTGGACCAGACCGCTACCGATCTCGGTGGTGACGTGGTCACCGTTGAGGACGATGTTGGCGCCTTCGAGCGTGACGATGGAGAACGGGGGCTGGTAGCTCCACCGCTCCATCTCGGCACCGGTGAAGGACCGGCCGGTCTCCTCCCACCCCTCGCCCAGGGCGTTCGCCAGGAGGTCCCGCGCGACGACGATCTGCTCGGTGCCGTCGGTGGCGACGACGTAGGTCACCTCGGGGTTGACCGAGACGGCGGTGTTGGAGACCAGGGTCCACGGGGTGGTGGTCCAGGCCAGCAGCGAGGCGGTGCCCGCGAGCGGGCCGGAGGTGAGCGGGAAGCGGACGTAGACCGAGGGGTCGGCCACGGTCTCGTAGCCCTGGGCCAGCTCGTGGTCGGACAGGCCGGTGCCGCAGCGCGGGCACCAGGGGGCGACGCGGTGGTCCTGGACCAGCAGGCCCTTGTCGAAGATCTGCTGGAGCGACCACCAGACCGACTCGATGTAGGAGGGGTCCATGGTGCGGTAGGCCTGGTCGAGGTCGACCCAGTAGCCCATCCGCTCGGTGAGCTTCACGAACTCGTCGGTGTGGCGGGTGACCGACTCGCGGCACTTGGCGTTGAACTCGGCGATGCCGTACGCCTCGATGTCCTTCTTGCCGGAGAAGCCCAGCTCCTTCTCCACGGCCAGCTCGACCGGGAGGCCGTGGCAGTCCCAGCCGGCCTTGCGGGCGACGTGGTAGCCCTTCATGGTCTTGAAGCGCGGGAAGACGTCCTTGAAGACGCGTGCCTCGATGTGGTGGGCGCCGGGCATGCCGTTGGCGGTCGGCGGGCCCTCGTAGAAGACCCACTCGGGGCGGCCCTCGGACTGCTCCAGGGTGCGCTGGAAGACCTTCTGGTCCTGCCAGAAGGAGAGGATCTGGTGCTCCAGCGCGGGCAGGTCGACCTGCGCGGGGACGGAGTTGTAGGTGCTCATCGCGGGCGTCTTCCTCCGACGGATGCGTGGACTGGCTTCCGACGGAGGGACGAGACGGACAGGCCGCCCCGCGGTACCACCCTCCTTGGCCGCGAACTGCCGGTGCGGCCCACTTGTTTGGGTTTGCAGCCGGTTCTAACGGGCCGTCAGGCCCCTCTTCCGGCAGCTCCGGGGTGATCTTCCCGCCGCGCACACCCCCGGGCTCGCACCGTCCCCGGGTCGCTCCTGGCTGCGTACGTCGGTACTCGTCCCATCAGCGCCTTGCAGCGCTCAGTGTATCGGCCCGCACAACCGCTTTGCGTCGCACGCCGCGGGGGCGCCGCGAACGGCGTGGTTAGCGGGTGACGATCTGGGCACAACCTGGTCAGCATCCGGGCTGGGCGGCCGGCCGGGTCGGAACGGGTGGGAACCGGCGGCCGTATCGGTATGTCCCATTGTGGGGGGATTCGATGGGGATTATCGTTCCGGCACGGAAACCGCCGGGAACCGGCGGTTCGTTTCGTTCGTAGATGAGGTCGAAGCCATGGCTGAGAAGGCAAGTGGTGCTACCACCACCACCGCCGGCAAGCGGACGCACAAGGCCGTGGCGGGCGACTCAGGGGAGGGGACCGTGACCACTACACGGCGCAAGACCAGCACCAGCACCGGCAGGGTGGCCGCCACCAGCCGCAACCACGCCCCGGCGGGCAGCGGAGCGCGGGGCGCGGAGTCGGTGGACCCGGCGGAGCTCCCGGTCCGCCCCGGCGAGGACCCGTGGACGGCGGCCGAGGTCCAGGAGCTGCACCAGGAGCTGAACGAGGACGCGGCCCGGCTGCGCGGTGAGATCGCCGCCGCCGAGCAGGCCCTCAACGGCCTGATGCGGGACTCCAACGACGGGGCCGGCGACGACCAGGTGGACGCCGGGACGAAGAACATCAACCGGGAGAGCGAGCTGGCCCTGGCCAACAACGCCCGGGACAGCCTGGCCCAGACCGAGCGCGCGCTGGCCCGCCTGGAGGGCGTCGGCTTCGGCGTCTGCGAGTCCTGCGGCCAGGCCGTCGGCAAGGCCCGGCTGCAGGCCTTCCCGAGGGCGACGCTCTGCGTCACCTGCAAGGCCAAGCAGGAGCGCAGGTAGGAGATGTAACGGCTGGGCCACGGGGTCGGGCAGGTGCCGTACGCTCGACCCCGACGACCTGTCCACCCCACCCGGCAGCGGAGCGGATCATCAGCACCCCAGGTTCCCCCCAGACCCAGGACGACGCCGTCCAGCCCGCCCCCGACGCCGCGGAGGCCGCCGTGACCACCGAGCCCGACTCCGCCGCCGCGGCCGCCGCCGAGGCGGTGCGGCGGCGCCGGGTGAGCGTGCTGCTGGTGGTGGCGCTGCTGGCCTACCTGATCGACCTGGGCAGCAAGCTCCTGGTGGTCGCCCGGCTGGAGGGCCACCAGGCCATCGAGGTGATCGGGGAGTTCGCCACCTTCCAGGTGATCCGCAACCCCGGGGCGGCGTTCGGGATGGGCCAGGCGATGACGGTGGTCTTCACCGCGATCGCCGCCGCCGTCATCGTGGTGATCTGGCGGATCGCCCGCAAGCTCTACAGCCTCCCCTGGGCGATCGCGCTCGGGCTGCTGCTCGGTGGGGCGCTGGGGAACCTGACGGACCGTCTGTTCCGCTCGCCGGGGGTCTTCCGCGGGCACGTCGTGGACTTCATCTCGGTGCAGCACTTCGCGGTCTTCAACCTGGCGGACTGCGCGATCGTCTGCGGCGGGATCCTGGTGGTGCTGCTGTCGTTCAAGGGGAGCAACCCCGACGGGACGACGGCGCCGGCCTCGTCCAAGGGCGAGTAGCGCGCCCCGCGGGGGAGGAGAACGGGCGAGCGGCACGAGGGGTCGCGCGGCCGTGGTGAAGCCTCCGCTGTGATCCGGCGGGGGGCCGGTCCGGCATACTCGTACGGGTGAGTACCGCACAGACCCGCAGCCTCCCCGTTCCCGACGGCCTGGAGGGCGAGCGCCTCGACGCCGCACTGGCCCGGATGTTCGGGTTCTCCCGGACCAAGGCGGCCGAGCTCGCCGCCGAGGGGAAGGTGACCATCGACGGCACCACGGCCGGCAAGTCGGACCGGGTGTCCGCCGGCGCCTGGCTGGAGGTCGAGATCCCGGCCCCCGCCGCCGCCGTCCAGGTGGTGGCCGAGCACGTCGAGGGCATGCGGATCGTCCACGACGACGACGACATCGTGCTGATCGACAAGCCGGTCGGCGTGGCCGCGCACCCGAGCCCGGGCTGGACCGGCCCGACCGTGATCGGCGGCCTGGCCGCCGCCGGGTACCGGATCTCCACCTCCGGCGCGGCCGAGCGCCAGGGCATCGTGCACCGCCTGGACGTCGGCACCTCCGGCCTGATGGTGGTCGCCAAGTCCGAGCGCGCGTACACCGATCTCAAGCGTCAGTTCCACGACCGGGTCGTGGAGAAGAAGTACAACACCCTGGTCCAGGGCCACCCGGACCCGATGAGCGGCACCGTGGACGCGCCGATCGGCCGCCACCCCAGCTCGGACTGGAAGTGGGCCGTCACCCGCGACGGCAAGCACTCCGTCACCCACTACGACCTGATCGAGGCGTACCGGGCGGCCTCGCTGCTGGACATCAAGCTGGAGACCGGCCGCACCCACCAGATCCGGGTGCACATGTCCGCGCTGCGCCACCCCTGCGTCGGTGACCTGACCTACGGCGCCGACCCGACGCTGGCCAAGCGGCTCAAGCTGACCCGCCAGTGGCTGCACGCGGTGCAGCTGGGCTTCGAGCACCCCTCGGACGGCCAGTGGGTCCAGTTCGCCAGCCCGTACCCGGAGGACCTGCAGCGGGCCCTCGACATCATCGCCTCGGAGAGCTGATGGGCGCCGAACTGCGGACCGCGGTGACCGAGGCCGACCTGGCGCTCGTCCGGGAGGTCCGGCACGAGGTCTTCGTGGTCGAGCAGGGCGTGCCGGTGGAGCTGGAGTACGACGAGCACGACGCCACCTCGGTGCACGTGCTGGCGGTCGGCGAGGACGGTACGGCGCTCGGCACCGGGCGGCTGATCCACGGCGCCGTGGCGCTCGGGATGACGGGCCGTCAGGGCCGGGTGCTGCTCGGGCGGCTCGCGGTGCGCAAGGAGGCGCGCGGCACCGGGCTCGGCGCCGAGCTGGTCCGGGCGCTGGAGGCGGCCGGGCGCGAGCAGGGCGGCACCGAGCTGGAACTGCACGCCCAGGTGCAGGCGCTGGGCTTCTACGAGCGGCTCGGCTACGTGGCCGAGGGCCCGGTCTACCAGGACGCCGGCATCCCGCACCGGACCATGACCCGGGTGCTCTGAGCGCCCGGACGGTCTTCGGGGCCCGGGTGGACGTGGCGTCCGCCCGGGCCCTGCCGGTTCTCCGACCTTCGACAGAGACCCGGTCGTCCCGGGGGCGTACCGGACCGGCCGGCCCCGCACCGGAGAATGGTCCGATGCCGTCCTTCCTTCCCACCGCTCCGGCGCCGGACCGGCCGCGCTGGCACGCCTGCGCCGGGCCGCTCGGCCTCGCCGTGCTGGTGCTGGCCGCCCAGCTGGTCCTGCAGGGCCCCGGGCCGGCCGTCCCGGGCCAGCTGCTGCTGGGGGCCGCCGCGCTGGTGCCGCTGACGCTCCGCCGGCGCTTCCCGCTGGTGGCGTTGGCGGCCGCGGCCACGGTGCTCGGCCTGTACCCGCCGGCCGGACTGCCGGCCGCCGTGGTGGCGTACTCCACCGCCAGGCGGCTCACCGAGCCGCGGCACCGGATCGCGGCACTGCTCGCGGCGAGCGGCCTGACGGTGCTCGTCGCCACGGCCGCCGCGCCCTCGCTCGGGTACGGCGGCCACGCGTTCGGGCTCGGCGTCGGCGTGGTGCTGGCCGCCAGCACGCTGGTGCTGCCCGGGCTGCTGGGCGGGACGGGCGGGCAGGAGGAGCGGCTGCTGCGGGCGCTGCGGGAGCGGGCCGAGGCGGCGGAGGCGGCCCGGCGGCTCGCGGACAGCGAGGCCCGGACGCAGGAGCGGTCCCGGATCGCCGCCGAGATGCACGATCTGATCGGCCATCGGCTGAGCGTGGTCTCGCTGCACGCGGGCGGCCTGGAGATGGCGATGGGGGAGCAGTCGCCCGAGCTGCGGGACGAGGCGGCCCTGGTGCGCCGCTCGGTCGGCGAGGCGATGCGGGAGCTGCGCGAACTGCTCGGCGTGCTGGGCCCCTTGGAGCCGGAGGGCGGCCCCGCCGCCGCGACCGGTGCGACCGGCACCCGGGCCGACGTGGAGGAGCTGGTGGGGGAGTCCCGCGCGGCGGGCGTCCCGGTGACGGTCCTGTGGGAGGGGCCCGACCTGGACGGGCGGCCGGCCCGGGTGCGGCACGCCGTGCACCGGGTGGTGCGCGAGGCCCTCACCAACGTCCACCGGTACGCCCTGGGGGCCGAGGTCACGGTGGCCGTCCGCCACACCGGGGACCGGGTCGAGGTGGAGGTGCGCAACGGCCTGCCGCCGGTGCCGCCGCAGGACCGGACCGGGCTGGGCACCGGGCGCGGCCAGATCGGGCTGCGCGAGCGGCTGGCCCTGCTCGGTGGCTCGCTGGCGGCCGGGCCTTCGGCGGACGGCGGCTACTCCGTGACGGCCTCGATGCCGGCCGAGCCCGGACCGGCCGCGGTCCGGACCCCCGAGACGGTGCCGGGCGCCGGTGGCGGTGCCGCCGACGGAGCCGGACGGGGAACCGGGCGGGCGGTCGGCGCCCTGCTCGGGCTGCTGGGGGTCGGCGTGACGATGCTCTTCGGACTGCTGACGGTCTCGCAGGCCTTCCCGGCGCCGGAGGACGGCGGCCGGACGCACCGCGAGCCCGCGCTCGGGATGTCCCGCACCGAGGTGGAGCAGGCCGTCTACGGGGACAGCGCGCTGGCCCGGGCGGCGGCCACCGGCCGGGAACCGGTGCACCCCGCCGACGTGACCGGCTGCCTCTACTCGACCTACCCGTTCGGGGAGCCGCCCCCGGAGGACGGCGTCCTGATCACCCGTTACTGCTTCCGCGGCGAGACGCTCACCGCGATCGACCGCTTCGCCGTGCCGACGGTGCCGGCCACACCGCCCCGGGAGAACCCGTGACCCTGCCCGCCGACCGGCCGATCCGGGTGCTGCTCGCCGACGACGAGGTGCTCGTCCGCCACGGCGTCCGGCTGATCCTGCGTCATGCCGAGGGCATCGAGGTGGTGGGCGAGGCCGCCAACGGCGAGGAGGCCGTGCGGATCGCCGCCGAGACCCGACCCGACGTGGCGCTGGTCGACGTCCGGATGCCGGTGCTGGACGGGCTGGCCGCGATCGAGCGGCTGCTGGCCCTGGAGCCCCGGCCGCAGGTGGTCATGCTCACCACCTTCGGCGACGAACGGAACGTCACCCGGGCCCTGCGCTCCGGCGCCACCGGCTTCCTGCTCAAGGACGAGGGCCCGCAGCAGCTGGTCAGCGCGGTGCGGGCGGCCGCCGCCGGGGACGCGGTGCTCTCGCCCGGGGTCACCCGGACCGTGGTCGAGCGGATGCTGGCCGGCGCCGCCGGGCCCGTGCCCGCCGCGCCGACGGCCCATCAGGAGCGCCTCGCCGCGCTCACCGAGCGGGAGCGCGAGGTGCTGGCACTGCTGGGGGAGGGACTGGCCAACACGGAGATCGGCACCCGACTGGGCATCGGGGTGGGCACGGTGAAGACCCACGTCAGCGCCGTCCTGGTGAAGACCGGCACCGGGAGCCGGCTCCAGGCCGCGGTGCTCGCCCACCGCTCGGGGCTGAGCTCGTAGGGGCCGTCGCCTCTGCCGGAAGGGGGAGGCGGCGGTACGTCCGGGGGAGCACGGGCGGCCCCGGCTCCGGCACCGGGCAGAGCGTCGGGTCAGGCCCTGAGGCCGACGGTACGGCCGTCCGGCGCTCCGAGGATGGGTGTCAACCACCCCGTCCCTGACCGGAGCTGACATGACGACGCACGCCCCCGCCCGTTCCCGCACCGCCGCCGCCCGCGCCGACCGGGTGGCCGTCCCGGCCGACGGCCGGATCGGCGACGAACCGCACGGGCCCACCGCCGAGGACGTACCGGGGTGGATGCGGCGCCTCGACACCGCGCAGCGGATTGGCTGAGCCCCGCCCTACCACTCCCGGACCCCGGACCTCAGGAACGAGACCACCACCATGCTCCGCACCGCCCTGCGCGGCCTGCTCGCGCACCGCGCCCGACTGGTCGTCACCGCCCTCGCCGTCACCCTCGGGGTGGCCTTCGTCGCCGGCACGCTGGTCTTCGGCGACACCGTCGCCGGTGCCCTGCGCGGCGCCGCCGCCAAGGACCTGCGCGGCGTGGCCGTCGCCGTCAGGGCGGAGTCGGCCCCCGACGGCGAGGGCCGCCGCACCACGCTCACCGCCGAACTCGCCGACCGGGTGCGGACGGTGCCCGGCGTCGCCTCCGTCCGTGCCGTGGTCGAGGGCACCGCCACCGTGGCGGCCAAGGACGGCCGCCCGCTGAACGCCGAGCAGACCCGGCAGAACCTGGCGGTCAACTTCTCCCCCGACGCCCCGGGCGGTGACCGGGACGGCCGCCACCCGCTGCGGGCCGGCCGGGCCCCCGCCTCCGCCGCCGAACTCGCCCTGGACCGCCGCACCGCCGAGCGCGGCGGCTACCGCCTCGGCGACCTCGTCCGGCTGGCCGCCGACGGGCCCACCCTCGGCAAGACCCTGGTCGGCATCGTGGACACCGAGGACCCGCGGGTCACCGCCGGTGCCACCCTGGTGCTGTTCGACACCGCCACCGCCCAGCAACTCCTGCTCCAGCCGGGCCAGTTCGACGAACTGGCGGTCGGCGCCGGGCCCGGCACCGACGACCGGGCGCTGGCCGACCGGATCCGCGCCCTGCTGCCCGCCGAGGGCCTCACCGTCACCGGCGGGACCCAACTGGCCCAGGAGCAGGCCGCGCAGATCGCCGAGAGCACCAAGGGGCTCACCCGGCTGCTGCTGGCCTTCGCCGGGATCGCCCTGTTCGTCGGCTCCTTCGTGATCGCCAACACCTTCACCATGCTGGTCGCCCAGCGCCGCCGGGAGACCGCGCTGCTGCGCGCCGTCGGCGCCTCCCGCGGCCAGGTGGTCCGCGGCGTGCTGGCCGAGGCCGGGCTGCTCGGCCTGCTCGCCTCCGCCGCGGGGGCCGGGCTGGGCCTCGGCATCGCGGCCGCGCTGCGCCCGCTGCTGGACATCGGCGGCGCCGAACTGCCGGACGGGCCCCTGGTGGTGACCGCGGGCGCGGTGCTGCGCGCGCTGGCCGTCGGCCTCGGCGTCACCCTGCTCTCCGCCTGGCTGCCGGCCCGCCGGGCCGCCCGCACCGCACCGGTCGAGGCACTGACCGGCGCCGAGCTGCCGCCGCCCGCCCGCAGCCTGAGGCTGCGTCACGCCCTCGGCGCCCTGGTCACCGGCGCCGGGGTGCTGGTCCTGCTGTACGTCGCCGCCCAGCGCACCGGGGACGACGCCAACCTGCTCGCGGCCGGCCTGGGCGCCGTGCTGCTGATCACCGGCACGATCGTGCTCGCACCGCTGCTCGCCCGGCCGCTGATCCTGCTGGCCGGGGCGGCCACCACGCGGCTGTTCGGCGTCACCGGCCTGATCGCCCGGGAGAACGCGCTGCGCAACCCGCGCCGCACGGCCGCCACCGCCTCCGCCCTGATGGTCGGTCTCACCCTGATCACCGCCCTGAGCGTGACCGGCAGTTCGATGGACGCCGCCCTGCGCCAGGCCGCGGTGGCCGGGCTGACCGCCGACCGCAAGGTCTCCCTGGCCGGCCCCGGCGGGCTCGACCCGGCCGCCGCCGCACGCCTCGCGGCCGTGCCGGGCGTCACCGCCGCGGTGCCGCTCGCCTCGGCCGCCTTCGGGGCGCGGGGCAGCTACACCACCCTGACCGGCGTCGACCCGAAGGGCCTGGCCGCCGTCTCCGACCTGGAGTTCACCAGTGGTTCGGCCGCCGGGATCGGCCCCGGCAGGGTGGCGCTCTCCGACGTGCTGGCCGCGAAGGCCGGGCTCGGCACGGGCGACGTCTTCGAGGGCAGGCTCGGCACCGCCCCCGCCCGGGAGTACACCGTGGCCGGCGTCTACCGGCAGACCCGGGCCTTCGGCGGCGCCCTGGCCACCCTGGACGAGACCCTGCCGCAGGCCTTCGGCGGCAAGCCGGACGCGGTCCTGCTGCGAGCCGCACCCGGCCGGGCCGGCGCGGCGCTCGACCGGGACGTCCGGGCGGCGCTCGGCGGCAGCCCGCTGCTGCGGGTGGAGGGCCGCGAGCAGCTGACCAGGGCTCAGGCCGGGCAGGTGGACGCGATGCTGGGCATGGTGGCCGGCCTGCTGGGCATGACGGTGGTGATCGCCGCCTTCGGCGTGGTCAACACCCTGGCCCTGTCGGTCTTCGAGCGGACCAGGGAGATCGGCCTGCTGCGCGCGGTCGGCCTGGACGCCCGGGGCGTGCGGCGCACGGTGCGGCTGGAGTCGGTGGTGATCTCGCTGTTCGGCACCGTGCTGGGACTGGCCGCCGGGATCTTCCTGGCCTGGGCCTGCGGCGGCCTCGCCGCCACCGCCCTGCCGCAGTACGCCCTGGTGCTGCCCTGGGCCCGGCTCGGCCTCTTCCTGCTGCTCGGCCCCGCGATCGGAGTCCTGGCGGCGGTCTGGCCCGCCCGCCGGGCGGCCCGCCTCGATCTGTTCAGGGCGATCGGTGCGCAGTAGGCACCACCAGCGGCTTTGCGTGCCATCCCGGGGTGCGCTGCCCTTCCCGGTCCCCGTCCGGTCACCTCCCCCGTGCCCTTCGCGCTGCTCGCTCCGTGACCGCTCGGGCAGAGTTTGCGGTGAAGTGCCCCAACGGGCCTTCCCAGCTTGAGCGGTGTGTGCCGGTGGTGTTTCGATGACGGCCACTGCGCACGGACAGGTCGGCCTCCGCCTGGCCGGCCGCCGGCCGCAACCCTCGCGCCCCGCCCCCTACGACGCCGCCGCGCGACCGGGGTGCCGGGCGAGCTCTGCAGACGTTCCTTGGGAGACCCGTGAGCGACGTGCTTTTCACCGCCGGATCGCGCCGACTGCCTTCCGGGCGGATCGAGTTGGCGATCAATCAGGAGGGCGGGCTGACCGTCCGCCGGCTGACCGCCGAGCGGACCGAGAGCCGCGGCGGCGCCGTGGACCCCGCAGTGCACCAGCGGCTGCGCGCCGCGCTGAGGACCACCCCGGGGACACCGGGGAGGGGCCAGGTTGTGGGCCTGGCCGACGGTCGGGTTGTGGGCCCGACCGAGGAGCCGGCGGCCCGGCAGCTCACCGTGGGGGAGAGCAGCTGGGCCGACGGCACCGACACCCCCGTACCGCCGGTCGGCCGGCTGCTGGAGGCGCTCGCCGTTCAGCTGCTCCAGCCGCTGGAGTACGGCCAGCTCCCGTTCGCCGTGGTCCGGCCGGAGACGGCCGGGGCGGTGGACGAGGCGCTCCGCCCGGCCGCCGTGATCGGCACCGTCGGCGGTGCCCCGGCCTACGCGTTGGCCGACGGCGCGGCCGGCTTCGACCTCGGGCGGCTGCCCGGCGGTGCCTCGCTGGGCGGCTCGGACGGCGCGGACGGCCTGCTGCCGACCGCCGTCGCGCTCGCCGAGGTGGCGGGCCGGGAGCTGTTCGCGCTCGGTGCGGCCGACGGCGCCGTCCAGGTCTGGGACGCCGACACCGGCGAGCTGGCGCACGGGACTTCGGGCGGCGAGGGCGCCCAGCTGGTGGCGGCCGGCCTGATCGGCGGGGTGCCGCTGGTCTTCTCCGGCGGCAGCCGGGGCGAGCTGCGCGCCTGGCAGGCCGAGGACGGCCGCGGGCTGGGCCTGCTGGCCGTCGGCGGCGAGGGCGTCACCGCTCTGCTGCACGCCCGGGTGGCCGGGCTCGACCTGGTGGTGGCCGGCGCCCCGGACGGCACCGTCCGGGTCTGGGACGCCGCCCGCGGCGCCCGGCTCCAGCTGCTGGTCGGCCACTCGGCGCCGGTCACGGCGCTGGCCGTGCTGCCGCTGGGCGAGCAGGCGCTGCTCGCCACCGGCGGCCGGGACCACGAAGTCCGGCTCTGGGACCTGGCCACCGGCAGCCCGGTGGCCGAGTTCTCCGGCCACTCCGCCACCGTCACCGGCCTGGCCTTCGCCGAACTCGACGGCCGCCCCGTGCTGTTCTCCGCCGCCCTGGACAACACCCTGCGCAGCTGGGACGTGCACGCCGCCGAGGCGCTCGGCGGCCGCCCGGCGGGCGGCAGCTGGCTCACCGGCCTGGTCACCGTCCCGGCGGCCGGAACGGCGCAGCTGGCCAGCGGCGACGAGCACGGCCGGATCAGGTTCTGGGAGCTCAACGGCGGTAAGCCGGTCGGCAGTTGTGAGCCCGAGCCCACCACGGCCGGCCCCGTCCCGGTCAACGCGCTGGCGGTCGGCGAACTGCACGGCCGCCC
The DNA here is from genome assembly GCF_053596675.1 of Kitasatospora sp. NPDC001664. Classification (NCBI taxonomy): domain Bacteria; kingdom Bacillati; phylum Actinomycetota; class Actinomycetes; order Kitasatosporales; family Streptomycetaceae; genus Kitasatospora; species Kitasatospora sp. NPDC001664. The sequence continues at coordinate 20,974 of NZ_JBSFGS010000050.1, read as the reverse complement.
GGTGCTGGCCGCCGGCTACGGCGACGGCCGGGTCAGGCTCTGGGACGCCGGCACCCGCACCGAGCTGTACGCGCTGGAGCCGGACGGCGGCCCGGTGGCCTCGGTCGCGGTGCTCGCCGACCCGGACGGGCCGGTGCTGGTCTGCGGCACGGTGGCCGGCGCGGTCCGCTGCCACCGGCTCAAGGACGGGGCCCCGCTCTCGGTGCCCACCCCGCACACCGGTCCGGTCACCGCGCTGGCCTTCGCCGCCGCCGTCCCCGGCGCGGAGGCGGTGCTGCTCTCCGGCGGCTCGGACGGCACCGTCCGGGTCCGGCAGGCCCTCGACGGCCTCCCGGTCCGGCAGTTGACGGCCCACCGGGGCGGCGTCACCGCGCTCACCGTGGGCGAGGTCGGCGGCCGCCGGGTGCTGGCCAGCGCCGGGAAGGACCGCACCGTCCGCCTCTGGGACGTCGACGCCGGCCAGGCGGGCCCGGTGCTGGACGGACTCGCCGCCCCCGCCGAGGCGTTGGCGCTCGGCACGCTGGACGGGCGGGCCGTGCTGCTGGTCGGCTGCGCCGACGGCACGGTGCGCGCCCGGGACGTGCTCGGCGGGCACACGCTGGCCGAACTCCCGGGCGGCAGCGCCGAGGTGCGCTCCCTGGTCTGTCAGGTACTCGACGGCGAGGTGCTGGTCGCGGCCGGCGACGAGAGCTCGGTGCTCCGGCTCTGGCACCTGGCCAGCGGCTCCCTGGTCAACGAGGCGCCGCTGGACCGGATCCCGCTGGCCATCGCCTTCGGCGAGGCCGGGCTGCACGTGGTCGGCCCCGGCGGCCCGGTCACCCTCTGACCGTCGTTTCCTCGCACGCTTCCCAACTGTCTTAGGGGTAGGGGTACATGACCGGGAGTTCCGGTTCGTTCAGCATCGACCTGGCCGAGGTCGAGTCGTCCGCGACGATGATCCAGCGGATGCACGACGACCTCCAGGAGGCGTTCATCGTCCTGAAGACCTACGTGGGGACGGTGAACAAGGAGATCTACGGCAAGGACCTGGTCGGCGAGTCGCTGGGCGGCAAGACGGCGGCGGTGATCGGTCTGTCGGAGCAGCAGGACAAGGCCCTGACGGGTCTGCAGTCCTTCCTGGAGAACACCGCCCAGGTGGCCGCCAACCTGAAGACCATGGTGGCGAGTCACCGCGGCACGGACTCCGACAACGCGGACGACATGAAGAAGATCGAGCAGGGCAACGACATCCCGCTGCCGCTGCCCCCGAGCACCAGCCCCGGCGGCGGCTACGTGTCGCCGCAGGCCCCGCCGAAGCTCGACTACAACCACGCGGGCGACCGGCCGGAGCCGGCCCCGCGGCCGCAGCCCGGTGGCCGCAACCTGATGTGAGGCCCCGCGCTTCGCCTCCCGTCCATCCCCGTTCCTTCCCTCCCCTCTCCGTGAAGTGAGTGACCCGCCGTGCCGATCGAGCTGCCTGCCGATCTCGAGGACGTGCTCAAGACCCTCCAGAGCAATGAGGAGGGCAAGGACGTCCTCTTCCCCGACGGCAACGAGACCCGGATCGCCGATCTGGCCGCCGCCTGGAAGAAGTTCAACGACATCGCCGACGTGCGGATCCGGACGATCCTGGCGCACGCCCAGCGGGCCTGCGACAGCATGTCCGGCGAGGCGGCCGACAGCTTCGAGCGCTACCTGCAGAAGTACGGCGTCGGCGACGGCTCGCACGCCGGGACGATCATGATGGCCGGGAAGCTGATGGAGCTTCACCTCAGCGGTGCCGCGCAGGCGATCGGCGACACCAAGACCTCGATGATCAACCAGCTCCAGTACGCGAAGAAGTACATCGAGCAGAACCCGGCGGGCAAGAAGGACGACATCGCCAAGTCCGAGGGCGTGAAGTCGGCCGTCGAGGCGTACCACACGTACGTCAAGAGCGTGACGGGCAGCGTCGACCAGATGCTGCGCAAGGGAGCCGACCACGGCGCCGCCACCCAGGCCGCGACCGAGATCTGCAACCTCAACAAGAGCAAGGCCGGCCCGCCGCCCGGCACCCCGCCGCCGGGCACCGGCATCAACTCGGCGCCCCCGCCCGGTGGTGACGGTGCGGGCGGTGGTGCCGGCGGTGGAGCCGGTGGTGGCGCGGGCGGCGGTTCGGGCTCCGGCGACGGAGCCGGTGGCGGTGCGGGCGGGGGCGGTTCGAAGACCAAGCCCTACCAGCCGCCGAAGGTCAAGCCGTACGAGCCGCCGAAGGTCAAGAACCCGTACCTCGACGGCGGCGCGAACGGCGGCGGCAAGTTCAAGCCCGCCGTCCAGCCGCCCGGCCTCAACCTGGCCGGCCACCCCGACTACAAGGGCAGCTTCGGCTCCACGCTGAGCCCGTACTCCTCCTCCGGTTCGGGAGGTGGCGGCGCGGGCGGCGGTTCGGGCTCCGGTGGTGGCGCCGGAGGCGGCGGGCTCGGCTTCGGCGGGGTCGGCGGCGGTGGCGCCGGCGGCCTCGGTCGCGGCGGCGGACTGGCCGGTGCCGGCGGTGCCGGCTCCCGGATGGGCGGCGCGGGCGGTGCCGGTGCCTACGGGCGCGGTGGCGCGGCGGGTGCCGGTGCGGCCGGTGCCGCGGGGCGTGGCGCGGCCGGGATGCCGGGTGCGGCGGGCGGCGGGCACGGCGGTGGCGCCGGGGCCGGTGGCGGTGCGGGCAAGGGCGGCGGCAAGTTCGTCAGGCCGACCCGCTTCGGCGGCGAGGACGAGAAGGAGCGCCGCCGCCGGGACCGCGGCATCGTCGGCGGCGAGCAGGTCGACCACGAGAGCGGCGACCCGCACTTCGAGCGGATGCGGCGTCAGTGGCTGGACGAGGCGCGGGGCGGCGGGGTGCCGGAGGGTGCCGAGGCCGCTGCCGCGGCGGCTGCGGCGCAGCCTGCGGCGGCCGGTGGGGCCGACCTGATGACGCAGCTGGCAGGGGCGTTGCTGGGCGGCGGCGAGGCGGCGGGCGGTGACGTTCCGTCGGCTGACGCCGCGTCGGGCGCCGCGTCGGGCGCTCCGGCGGCTGAGGGCACCGTCACGACGGCGGAGTCCGCCTCGGCGGGGAGCGCACCGGTCGCGGAGGCGGCTCCCGCCGCCTCGGCGGAGCAGGAGTACCTGGACCGGGCCCGGTCGGTGGCGGAGCGGCGCGGGCGCACCGACGAGGACGCCCCCACGCTCGACCCGGTCCCGGCCGCTCCCGCCGCCGAGCCGACGCCGATCCGGCAGGAGGGCGGGTACGACGTGCCGAGCCCCTTCCTGCGGGCCGCGCTCACCCGGATCGCCGCCAACTCCTCAGGCGAGGGCGCACCGCGGAGCTGACCGCTCCACCTGTCTGGGCGGCGGAGGGCACCCCCGAGTCCTCCGCCGCCCCTTCTCATCCCCCCTACCGTCGAGATCGCTGAGGGACCGTCATGACTGACCAGTCGCCCTTCCGGCCGGCCGATTACGTGGAGACCACTCCGCGGCGCGCCGTCATGGAGCCGCAGGCCGCACCGCTCTGGGGCGGGGGAGACGAGGAGACGTTTCCTGCGCAGTACGGGCCTGCGGAGGGTGAGTTCGCGGCGCGTCGTGGGTTTGCGGAGGGTGAGTTTCCTGCGCAGTACGGGCCTGCGGAGGGTGAGTTCGCGGCGCGTCGTGGGTTTGCGGAGGATGAGTTCCCTGCGCAGTACGGGCCTGCGGAGG
>NZ_JBSFGS010000050.1:16508-17198 GCF_053596675.1 Kitasatospora sp. NPDC001664 | reverse complement strand
GTGTGAGTTCGCGGCGCGTCGTGGGTTTGCGGAGGATGAGTTCCCCGCGCAGTACGGGCCCGCTCAGGATGTGTTCCCGGCGCAGCAACGGATGCAGCCGGACGCGGCGCCCTTGTGGGGCGGCGGCGAGACCGTGGCCGCCCAGTACGAGCCGCGGGTCGGCGGCACCGTCGGCCGGCCGGTGGAGGGCACGTTCCCGGCGGAGGCGGTCTACGAGCCCGGCGTCATGCGGGCGATGAGCGGGACGGATCCGTTCGGCACGACGATGCCGGCGCAGACGGCCGCCGCCTACACGGAGGCGATTCCGGCCAGTGCCGGTGTGCCGCGTGGCGGGGCGTCGCCGGAGTACACCGAAGCGGTGCGGGCGAGCACGGGCGTGCCGCTGGGCGGCGAGGCGGCGGTGGCGGGTACGCCTGCGTACACCCAGGCCATGCCCGCGAGTTCGGGCATCCCGGCGGGGAACGCCGAGTTCACGGAGGCGGTGCGGGCGAGTTCGGGTGTGCCGGTGGCTGGTTCGCCTGCGTTCACCGAGGCGGTGCAGGCGGGTGGGGCTGGTTCGCCGGGGTTCACGGAGGCGGTGCGGGCGAGTGCCGGTGTGCCGGTGGCTGGTTCGCCTGCGTTCACCGAGGCGGTGCAGGCGGGTGGGGCTGGTTCGCCGGGGTTCACGGAGGCGGTGCGGGCGAGTGCCGG
>NZ_JBSFGS010000050.1:0-16411 GCF_053596675.1 Kitasatospora sp. NPDC001664 | reverse complement strand
CGGTGTGCCGGTCGCCGGATCGCCCGCGTACACCCAGGCCGTGCAGGCGGGGGCGGGCGAGGTCACGCAGGCGGTGCCCGCGAGTGGGGCCGCGAGTGCGGGGGTCCCGGCCGGTTCGCCGGAGTTCACGCAGGCCGTGCCGAAGAGCACCGGCGTCCCGCTCGACGGAACCGTTCCCGCCGAGCGTGCGGTGGCGCCCGACGGGACGACTCCCGCGATGAAGGTGGGGGGTACGGGCAGCGCCGCCGTGCCGGCGGTGTCCCCTGACGGGACGACTCCTGCGATGAAGGTGGGTGGCGAGGGTACCGCCGCTGTGCCGGCGGAGTCGCCCGACGGGACGACTCCCGCGATGAAGGTGGGCGGCGAAGGCACCCCCGCCATGCAGGCGCGGAGCAAGGGGTCCCCGTCGCCGTCCGTCGGTTCGGCGATGGCCGGTGGCTTCCGGATCGTGCCCGAGCAGCTGCGGGCCGCCTCCGGCCCGGTGCTCGGGGTCGCGGACGACCTCAAGGAGCTCTTCACCAGCATGAACGGCTACCTCAGCGGCATGCGCGGCAACTCGCCCTGGGGCAACGACGACGACGGGAAGTCCTTCGCCAACGGCGAGGACGGCGAGCCCGGTTACCTCGCCAACGAGAAGGACGTGCTGGAGGGCCTTGAGGCCCTCCCCCAGGTCCTCGAAACGATCGGGAAGCGCCTCAAGGGCATGGCCGACGGCTACGAGAACGCCGAGCAGTTCAGCCTCACCGGCATGGGCAAGCCCGAGCTCCCCCTCCCCGGCACCGGTCAGCAGGACCTGCTGCACCGCGACATCGCCGGCGGCAAGTACAACGGAAGGCACTGACCCACCATGGCTGTCGAACTCCCCGAGCCCCTGCAGTGGGTCCTGATGCTGCTCGCCGGTTCCCGTTGGCCCGAGGGCGACGAGGACCTGATGCGGGACATGGCCCGCCGTTGGCGGTCCGCCGCCGAGACGATCGAAGAGGGCGGGCGGGCCGCCGACTCGGCGATGAAGCGTGCGCTGGACGGCCAGCAGGGCGCGGCCATGGACGAGTTGTCGAAGAAGTGGGAGACGCTCACCCTCCCCGCCGACGGGAAGAAGCCCGGTTTCTTCCCCGGCATGGTGAAGGCCTGCAACTCGATGGCGGACAGCCTGGAGGCGATGGCCAACTCGACCGAGACGGCGAAGATCTCGATCGTGGCCCAACTGGGCATCCTGGCCTACGAGATCGCGACGGCGGAGGCGGCGGCGCCGGTGACGGCGGGGGCGTCGTTGGCGGCGATCCCGGCGGCGATCACGGCGAGCAAGCTGACGGTCCAGCAGATCCTGAAGAAGCTGGCCAAGGAGATCATCATCCTGGCGTTGAAGGAGGCCTTCCAGGAGGTCGCCATCAACCTGCTCGCCCAGTCGATCCAGCTCGCTGCGGGCAACCGCAAGGAGTTGGACGGCAAGGAGCTCGGGATGAGCGCGGCCGGTGGCGCGATCGGCGGCGCCGCAGGTGGCGTGCTGGGCAAGGGTCTCGGCGCGGCCGGCAACAAGCTCATCGGCAAGAACATGGACCGGCTCCCGGCCCAGATGGTCGAGGGCGCGATCACCGACGTCGGTGCGGACGCGTTCACGCAGTTCGCCCTCACCGGCGAGGTCGACGCGGGTCAGCTCGGCGGCTCCGCGCTCAGCGGCGGTGCCGGCCCCGCCATTCACCGCGGTGCGGGCGCCCTCAAGGGCAAGTTCAACTCCTCGGACATCCCCAACGCCTCCGACTTCACCGGTGGTGGTGCGGACGGCCCCGGCGTCGACGCCCCCAGCATGGGCGGCTCCGGCAACACGAGCTCAAACGGAAACTCGACGAGCGGCAACGGCTCCTCGAACAGCGGGACTTCGGGCAACGGCTCCTCCAACTCCTCGGACTCGAACGGTCAGAACGGATCAGGCTCCGACGGCCCGGGCAAGCCGGACAGCAGCAGCTCGAAGCCGGACACCAACGCCGCGCCCAAGCCGGAGAACCTGTCGCCGATCGGCAGCGACGGGCACCACATCCGGCAGCCGTACGCCGAGGGCGCTGACCCGGACACGGGCTCCAAGCCGGACAACCTGTCCCCGATGGGCAGCGATGGGCACCACATCCGGCAGCCCTACGCCGAGGGGGCCGACCCCGACCAGCACCTGTCGCCGATGGGCAGCGACGGCCACCGCATCCGGCAGCCGTACGCCGAGGGCGCTGACCCGGACACGGGCTCCAGGCCGGACAGCGGCCCGACCCCGCGTGGTTTCTCCGAGGACAACCCACGGACCTTCTCGACCGCCGGCCACACCGCCAACACCACCACCCCGACCCCGGACACCGCCCCGTACCAGGGCCCGAGCACCACCCCCCGCCACGAGGCCGCGCCCCAACTCGCGCCCTACGAGCCGCCCACCCAGCGCAGCGCCCCGGACCACACCCCGACGCCCACCCCCACCCCCACCCCCACCCACGACTCCGACACGACGCCGGCGCCCACACCGCGGACCGTTCCCAGCTCCGACGGCCCGCCGGCAGGTGTGCCGCACCAGCGTCCGGAGTCCGAGCAGTCGGACCAGACGTCCGGCACCCGGGTCAGCGGTATGGGATCCACCCCGCGCACCATGCCGACCCAGAGTCACTCGTCCAACCAGCAGGGGGAGTTCACGTCCACCCAGGTCGCTCCGGAGGCCGCGCCTGCCGCCGCCCAGACCTCCGGTGCCGTCCCGCCGGGTACGGCCGGTGCCCCGGCGCAGCCGGGCCCGCAGCCGGGCCCGCGTCCGGTCACCCCGCAGCCGACACCGACGCCGACGTCGACGACCGCGCGACCCGAGAATCCGGTCACCGCACTGCCGACCAACCCGGCCAACACCGGGTTCACCGGCAGGCCCGAGCAGCAGGCCCCGTCCCCGGAGGAGGGCACGGTCACCCGGCCGGAGCCCGTCCCGAACGCCGCCACGCCCGTTCGCAGGCTCGCCGACGTCCCGCCGGCGGAGCGGATGGACAACTTCAAGAGCGACCTCGAGTCGGTGACGGTGCAGGAGGGCGACGACTCGGTGGACCTGGAGGGGTCGAGCACCTTCATGGTGGTCAGGCCCAACCGGGTGGCCAACTCGCTTCCCGCCATCAAGGCCGATCCGGACTTCGACCTCTCGACGGCGAAGTACGTGGTGGACATCGACCAGGTCAGCGGTGACTTCAAGATGCCGACCGGAGAGTCGGCGTCGGCCAGCCGACCGGTGCGCGGCAGCCACTTCCAGGCCGCCTTCGGAGAGGTGAACGGCGAGACCTTCGCGGTGGCGATGGAGAGCTACCGGCACGACGGCAAGAACAAGGACAAGGACTTCGACAAGGTCTGGCCGGCACCGGACTACTTCGCCAGCGACGTGTTCCTGGCGCAGTGGCAGGCCGTCAGCGGTGCCAGGCAGAACAGCAAGTTCGACGAGAACGTCGAGACCCGGTTCGGCGACCCGGACACCCCGTTCCCCGACGCGTTCCCGCAGCACGTTTTCCGGCAGAACATCTCGGGTGACGACGCCAAGAAGACGCTCGGCGCCGTGCTGGACATGCACGCCGTCGAGCAGGTGGCCACCAAGCACGGGCTGAAGGTCGAGGCCCTGCTGACCCCCGAGACCTCGGCGGAGATCGGCACGCCCAAGGGGGGCAAGCAGAAGGGCGACAAGAGCCCGATCGACGTGGTCAGGGGCAAGAAGCTCGAGGACTTCGTCGCGCCCGAGTACCTCGCCGAGGTCAAGGCGGCGGCCGGGACCCGGGCTGACATCCCGCTCGACTCCGCCGGCTTCGCCGGTGTGATGAGCACGGTCAACGGCGGGTCGACCAAGGGCATCGTCGACCAGTTCAACCGGATGAGTGCGGATCAGGCGGCCGCCGGCGGTCGGGACACCACCTCGGTGGCCGAGATCAAGAAGGTGGTGGTGACGCTCGACGGCACCAACTTCCAGATGCGGTTCGACATCGAGAACTCCCGGCAGCCCCTGGCGGTCCACGAGGGGGGTGACGCCTCCCGCTCCGCTCCGCAGGACGCTCCGGAGAGCGGCGACTCCCGGGGTTCGTCGGCGCCGAAGGACCGCGCACTCCCGGACCAGTCCTCGTCCACCGACCGGGACGCGGGCTCGACTGACTCCGCCGCGCCGAGGGCCAGGGGCTCGTTCGGCTCGCCCGCGCCCGAGGACACGGACACGGGCACGTCCGACGCGCCGGCGCCCGTGGTGCGGCCGGTGAACCCGGACCCCGGTGCGCCGCTGCGGATGCAGCAGTTCGACGAGCTGATGAGCCAGTCGCGCCCGAAGGCCAGCCGGGCCGAGGTCGAGATCGGTACGGTCAACCCCGCCAGGATGCCGGCGGTCACGCTCGACACGGAGTCGGGCGGGCAGCCGATCAGCAAGGTGTTCGGGGTCAGCCACCAGTCGCACGACTACGCGACGGCGGAGGGCAGCGCCTCGGCCGGGCGCCCCGTGGCGGGTGGGAAGTTCTACAACGCCTTCGGGTTCAAGGAGGACGGCTCGACCTTCGCGGTCGCGATCGAGAACTACCGGGCCAACGGGGCCGGCAAGCCGCCGTACCGGGCGACCGACGCGTTCCTGGCGCAGTGGCACGCTGTCGAACTGGCGGGCGCGAACGGGGACCGGGGCTCGGTCAAGCAGAACCTCGGGCAGCCGAGCGGCGACGGTCCGCTCACCCTGCCGGACTCGATCTACCGTCAGAACGTCTCCAGTGACGACGCGAAGGCGCTGATCAAGGACGCGTTGGGCGGGGCCGTACCGCCGCAGACCTTCCCGGCGGGCAGCTCCGCCTACGCGAAGATCATCGCGACCGACAACGGCGACTCGACGAAGCGGATCGTCGAGCAGTTCAACGGGATGCGGCAGCAGCAGAACAGCATCAAGCGCGTGGCGGTGCTCCAGGACGCCCAGGGCAACTACCAGTTGCGCTTCGACGTCGACAAGACCGCACCGGCCGCTCCGGCTCCGGCCGAGGGGGACGGCGCGCCCCGGTCGACCTCGACCGAGCAGGTCTCCGGCTTCGGGTCCCCGGACCGGAGCGCGAAGGGGGACAAGGCGCACGGTCGGATGAACGGCTACCTCGGCCGGGTCGACGAGACCGACGTGATGGTGGTCAAGCGGCCGGAGAACGTCTTCGCGCTGAAGGCCGACAGCTCGATGGACACGTCGACGGTGGTCTCGATGTTCGACGTCGAGATGACCTCCGACGGCTACGTGCCGCACCCGACCAGCCCGGAGAGCCAGGCGCCGTTGGCCGGGGCGAAGTTCAAGACCGCGTTCGGGTACACCGACGACGGGCGCAGCTTCGCCGTCGCGGTCGAGAGCTACCGCTACAACGGGGAGAAGGACGCGAACAACGTCCGGATCAAGGACGGCGTGCCGTACTTCGCCAGCGACGTGTTCCTGACGCAGTGGCAGGCCGTGGACGCCCTGGCGCAGCAGAACGGGGCGGACGGGATCAAGCAGAAGGACGTGGCGAAGCAGCTCGGGAAGCAGCCGGTGACGGTGCCGTCCGGTCTGCCGGACTCGATCTACCGGCAGAACATCTCGGGCACCCCGGCGAAGGCCGCCCTCGTCGCGATCATGGGTCCGGACGCGGGGCCGTACAACCGCGTAGCGACCCCGGAGCAGGCCGCCCGCCTCCTGACGGAGACCCAGAACGGCTCCAGCACCAAGCAGATCGTCGACCAGTTCAACGACGTGGCCGGCCGCCGCGAGGGCGAGCGGATGGAGATCAACCGGGTCACCGTGATCCGGGAGGCCAACGGCAGCTTCCACCTGCGGCTCGACGTCGGCCAGGAGGCGCCGGTGACGACGCCCGCCGCCGCACCGGCGGGTCAGGGCCAGGTGCCGCCCGCCGCGGGCTTCGGCTCGCCGGGCCAGACGCCGCCGGTCCTCGGCCGGGTGACGCCCACCGCGGTCCCCGACGGGTCGCTGCCCAAGGCACCGGCCTCCCCGTCGGACGGGACGCCCCCGCCGCACCAGCCGGCGCCGGGGCACGGGAACGGCACCGGCCGCAAGCGCGGCCGGGACGAGGAACCGGACGAGACCCCGGACAAGTGGCGGCGCACCCCGGCGTACGAGAACAGCGACGCCGTGCTGATGGGCCGCGGCTACCTGCCGGCCAGTGATGCGCAGTACGACGCCCTGGCGCAGCACACCCAGGGCGCGAAGTTCCCGCAGCCGACCAAGGAACTGCTCGGCCTGGTGGACCCGCACAAGGTGCCGGTGACGCCGCCGCCCGGGTTCCGTCCCGGCAGCGACCTGCACAACTGCCTGGAGGGCGTCGAGGCGTACCGCGACACCCATTTCGGCCGCCCGCGCCCCTCGGGGCAGACCTTCACCGGCGAGGCGGAGCTGGGCGTGGCCTCGATGCTGAACAAGCGTCACGACGTCCCGCACCTGTTCGGCACGGGCCAGCCGGCCGTCGACTCCCTGATCGACAAGGTGAAGCAGGGCGGCCCCGGTGCCTTCGCCACCGTCATGGTGGGCAAGGAGGGCGCGGAGGGCCATGCCCTCGCGCTGGTCAACCTGCCCCCGCAGGACGGCAAGCCGGGCGGGCCGCACTGGGTCGACACCAGCAAGAAGACCTCCTGGCCCGCCGAGCCGGGCGCCCTGCCGGACCGGCGCGCAGGCGACTGGAAGGTCTGGGCCTCGGCCGTCGACGGCCGGGAGCAGACGCTGCCGGGCATGACGCCCGACCCGGAGTTCCGCGAGCACTTCGGTGCCAACGACACCCGCACCCCGGCAGAGGTGCAGGCGGCGGTCCGCGCCCGGGTGTCCACCCTCGCCGGGCTGATGGAGGGCGGGTACGCCGACCACAGCACCTTCCCGAACTCGAAGCTGGTCAACGGCTTCCTGCAGGACGGCGGGTCCGCGCCGCTCAAGTACCACCAGGTCGAGCAGCAGACCAGCGACTTCGAGCAGAAGGAGGGCAGCACCTCCGACGGCGCGCCGAAGAAGGGCGCCCAGTTCACCAACGCGTACGGCTTCGACGCCGACGGGCGCGGTTCCGCGCTGATGATGGAGAACTACAAGGCGGCGGGCGACAAGTCCTACTTCGCCAGTGACGGCTTCTTCACCCAGTGGGCGGCCGTGCACCCCGGCGGCCGGTCGGACAAAGACGTCCGGCGCCGGCTGGAGAACCCGTCGACCCTGGAGATCCCCGACTCCCTCCCCGCGAACATCTACCGGCAGAACGTCTCGGGCCAGCTGGCGAAGAACGCCTTGCAGGACGCCCTGGCCGGCGGCGGGAACGTGACGCCCGAACCGGCGGCCCCGTTCACGCGCCGGGGCGAGCGGGAGGGGTGGCTCGAACGGCAGAAGGAGCAGGGCATCCACTGGGGGCAGGACTGGCAGGACCGGCTCGACCAGAGCACCCCGGCCGACCGGGAGAAGCTGACGGAGTGGAAGCAGTGGGTCGACGGGCGTGCGTCCGCCCGTGACCGGTGGAACGAGGCGAACCCCCCGGCGGGCCAGGAGGGCGGAAGGCCGCTGCTGGTCAGGATGACGCCGGATCAGACGGGCTTCCAGGAGATCCTGGGCAAGACCGTGAACGGCAAGACCACCGGTGCCGTCGTCAGCGACTTCAACCTGATGAAGCCGGAGCACCGCGCGGAGATCACCGCCATCACGATCGGGCGTGACACCAGCGGCAACCTCAGCCTCCGGTTCGAGGTCGAGCCGGTCGCCGGCGGATCGTTCGGCTCGCCGGAGACGGACGTTTCGGACACCGGGGGCACCACGGACACCGGGACGCCCGCTCCCGCACCGCGGGCGTTGAAGGACGTTCCGCCGAGCCAGCGGATGACCGACTACTTCGACAGCATGGGTGAGCCCGAGCTCTACACGGTCAAGGAGCAGAACCTCCCGGTCCTGAAGACCGACCCGACCAAGCTCTTCTCGGGCGCCACGATCTTCGGCATCGAGCAGCAGTCCACGGACTACGAGACCTCGACCGAGAACGCGGCGGCGGGCCGGCCGATCGCGGGCGGGCGGTTCGCGACGGCGTTCGGCTTCAAGGACGGCAAGTCGTTCGCGGTCGCGATGGAGACCTACCGCTACGACGGCAAGGTGGTCCGCGACAAGGACGGCAACGTGCTCCTCGACGAGGACGGCAACGTCATGTACCCGGCGGGGAAGGAGGCCCCGTACTTCGCGAGCGAGGCGTTCCTGACGCAGTGGCAGGCCGCCTCATCCGGCGACCGCAAGCAGGCGGCCACCGCCCTGGGGACGCTGCACCAGAACGGCCCGTCCACGATGCCGGACTCGATCTACCGGCAGAACATCTCCGGCGGGCCCGCCAAGGCCACCCTCGACCTCCTGGTCAACGAGCCGGTGATCCGGCAGGAGGTGAACGCCCACGGCCGGGAGAGCGTCCTCAGCCCCGACGTGATCGCCAGGATGGACGCCGGCCAGACGCTCGCCGAGGCGATGAAGGGCAAGAAGCTGGAGGAGGTCGTCCGGCCGGAGGCCTTGAAGGACGTCCGGGAGAAGCTGCCCACGACCCTGGTCGGTCGCAAGGGCGACCCGGTCTTCACCCAGGTGCTGACGACCGACAACGGCAAGTCGACCAACAACATCGTCAAGCAGTACAACGGCATGAGCGGCGATCAACTCGCCATCTCCCAGGTGATGGTGATCAGGGACGGCACCAACTACCACCTGCGCCTGGACATCGAGCCGGCGCACGACAGGCCGGGGCCGCTCCCGGCACCCGAGGGCGGCGAGTCCTACCGGCCGGCCACCGGCAACCGTCCGGTCGGCGGCGAGGGCGGACTGCTCGGCCCCTCGGACGAGGACCAGGCACGCATCCGGAACGCGGTGCCGCACGAGGGCGGCGTCCCGAAGCGCCACCCGGATCCCGCGGACGGCGACTGGCCCTCCCGGATCAACGGCGACGGCAGCCACCTGCCCGGGCGGAGCACCAACTGCGTCGACACCACGCTCGCCGTGGTGGACACCTACTCGGGGCACCCCGCCGCCGCGGGGGCGCGCACGCCGGAGGCGGACGGGCAGCCGTCCGCCCTGGGCGAGGCGGGTGGCCGGCAGCGGATCGAGACCGCGCTCGGTGCCGAGTTCTCCGACCTGGGCAACGGCCGCGAGGCGTTCGAGCGGCTGGAGCAGCGGCTCACCGCGCAGGGCCACGGCTCGCAGGCCGTCATCATCACGGTGGACGACGACCAGCGGGCGCACTCCTGGAACGCGGTGAACCAGAACGGCAGGATCGTCTACGTCGACGGGCAGACCGGGCAGCACGGACCGGACCTGCACCGGCGTCCCGGCGACGGGTACGCCGGCCCGCAGGGCGTCTTCGCGATCCTGCTGGACCCCGAGCGCGCACCGGTCGGCCAGGAGCACGCCCCGGGGCAGCAGCGGACCGCTCCGGACCGGCCGGGCATGGCGGACAACCCGGCAGCGGGCCAGGACCAGAATCCCGGACCGGAGGTGCCGCCGGGGGCGACGCAGCTCCAACCGGGGGAGGAGGACTACTGGCCGGACACGGCCGTGCCCGACCGCACGGTGGACTTCCGGGACTGCGTCGTCCGGATCCAGAACCCGAACGACACCGGGCGCGGCGGCGATCCGGCCCATCCGGAGAACAGCAAGATCTGGCAGACCGAGTTCGGCCACACCCAACAGGGCGTCAACAACACGGTCAACAACTTCGAGAACGTCGGCATGTCCAACATCCCGCTGTGGCTGGGGGGCGAGTCCTCGCTCTGGTACTCGGGAGTCAGGCGCGATCCGCTGGTGACCATGGGCACGCAGGGCGGCCTCGACCATCCGGACTCCTGGGTGACCGTCATCCTGCCGCCCGGCGAGCACGAGATGGACACCCTGGAGCAGATCTCACCGGACAACGGCGTGTCGGCGCAGAACCGGGACGTCCCGGCGTTCGGCCTCAACGGCCAGATCCCCCAGGAGCGGTTGCTGCACTTCCAGCTGCGGGAGATCGACCACGCGCTCGGCAGGCGGCCGATGTCCGGGAACCTGGACGGCTTCGGCGGGAAGGTGCTGCGCAAGGCGGTGCGGGTCGGCGACCAGATCCAGCTGATCGAGATCAACCTGGCGTGACCGGGCCGGGCCGCCCCCGGCCGCCCTCTCCCGTGCGGATGCGGGGGAGGGCGGTGGGGTGGTGGTCGCGGAGGTGGGCGACCAGGTGTTCGCGGACCTCGAAGCGGAGGACGGCGACGTCGTCCGGGGTGCGGGCGGTCATGGTGGCCCGGACGACGATGGTGCTCGGGGTGGTGTCGGTGACCTGGAGGGCCCACTCGGTGGAGTCCCAGAGCGGGTTGGTGGCGAGGAACTCCTTGAGCACGGTGCGGAGTTCGGGCACGGGCGTGGTGTGGTCCAGGTGGAGCAGGACGGCGCCGAGCAGGCCCGGGTCCTTGCGGGTCCAGTTCTCGAAGGGCTTGCTGACGAAGTAGGAGGTCGGGACGATCAGGCGGCGGTAGTCCCAGAGGCGGATCACCAGGTAGGAGAGGGTGATCTCCTCCACCGTGCCCTGCTGGGTCTCGACCACCACCGTGTCGCCGATCCGGACGGTGTCGCCGAAGGCGATCTGCAGGCCGGCGAAGAAGTTGCCGAGCGCGCTCTGGGCGGCGATGCCGGCCACGATGCCGAGGATGCCGGCGGAGGCGAGCAGGCTGGCGCCGATGGTGCGCATGGCCTGGAAGGTCAGCAGCATGACGGCGACGGTCACCACGGCGATCAGCGCGCTGACGACCCGTCGGGTCAGGCTGAGCTGGGTCTGCACCCGCTGGACGCGGTAGGGCTCGTCGGTGACGGCCTGGTAGCGGAGGAAGAAGGCCTCCAGGACGGCGGCGACCACCCGGATGGTGAGCCAGCCGAGCGAGGCCATCAGGGCGAGCAGGACGGTGTGGTGGGTGTCGTCGCCCTCCAGGTCGAAGATCCGCTCGATCGGCCGTGCCGCCAGCAAGAGGCTTGTGCAGACCACGAGTTGGAGCGGGATGCGGCAGCGGCGCAGCAGCGCCCAGACGGGTGACTCGGGGTGGCGGCGGGCCACCCGTTGGAGGATCTGGTCGGCCAGCCAGCCGAGCGCCAGGGTGACCAGGACGATGGCGAGCAGGGCGGAGAGCGGCCAGAGCACGGTGTACCTCGACGGGGTCGGCGATTTGCACCATACCGTGGCGGTTTGGGGTGGCCCGGGAAGTGACGCGCGGTCGGGCACTCAGCGGGCGGTCAGCGGGAGGTCTGCGCGGCGGGACAGGTGGGGGAGGTACGCGTGGCGGGGAAGGTCTGCCCGGCCGGCAGGGCGAGGTCGGCCCGGACGGGCTGACCGGGAGGGCAATCGGGGCCCGCCGGGCGGGTGAAGCGGCCCGGGGTGGTGCCGAGGAAGCGCCGGAAGTGCCGGTTGAGGTGAGGCTGGTCGTGGAAGCCGACGGCGGTGGCGACCTCGGCCGGGGGCTGTCCGGCGAGCAGCAGACGGCGGGCGCGGTCGATCCGGCGGGCCGTCAGGTACTGGTGCGGCGGGATCCCGAAGGCGGCGCCGAACGCCCGGACCAGGTGGGTGGGGTGGGCGTGCAGCAGCCTCCCGGCCTCGGCGAGGGTGGGCGGGGCGAGCAGGTCGGCGTCCAGCAGGTCGCGCAGGTCCTGGGCGAGGCCCCGGGGCGGTGGCGCCCCCTCGGGGGCGTCCGGGCGCAGGTGGGTGCGCAGGCGGCCGGCGATCAGGGCGAGCCGGCTCTCCGCCTCCAGCTCCTCGCCGGGGCGGGCCAGGGCGGTGTGCAGGCGGCCGATGCGGTCCCGTAGGAGCGGGTCGGTGATGTCGGGGCCGTCCACGGCGGGGCCGGTGAGGGAGGTGTCCAGCTGGGTGGTGTCGAGGTAGAGGACGCGCTTGCGGAAACCCTCGGCGGTGGCCGGGGCGCCGTTGTGGGGGACGTGCGGCGGGAGCAGGCTGACGGTGCCGAGCGGGGTGCCGCGGCGGTGGCGGTCCAGCTCGTACCGGACGGCGCCGTCGTCCACGATCAGCAGGGTCCAGCTGTCGTGGACGTGCATCGGGTAGCGGTGCTCGGTGAAGCGCGCGTGCAGGACCTCGACCAGGCCGGGCACCGGCGGCCGCCACGCGGAGACCTCCTGACCGGGCGTCATGCCAAGAACGTACAAGACCGGGTGGGCGGGGACCGGGCAGTCTCGGTGCATGAGAAGCGAAGAGCAGAGCGCCGCGGCCGGGCCGGTCCGTTTCGACACCAAGATCACGGTCCTGCTGCGCGAGGACCTGGAGCCCTGGCAGCGGCTGAACGTGACGGCCTTCCTGGTCAGCGGCCTGGGCACGGCCGTGCCCGAGGTGATCGGGGAGCCGTACCAGGACGGGGACGGGGCCGGCTACCTGCCGATGTTCCGTCAGCCCGTGCTGGTCTTCGAGGGGACCAAGGAGGTGCTGACGGCCGCGCACGGCCGGGCGCTGGGGCGGGAGTTGCCGCTCGCGGTGTTCACCTCGGACCTGTTCGCCACCGGCAACGACCGGGACAACCGGGCCGCGGTGCGGGCGGTCGCCACGGCGGAGCTGGATCTGGTCGGGATCGCGCTGTACGGGCCGCGCAACGCGGTGGACAAGGTGCTGAAGGGCGCCAGGATGCACCCCTGACCGGTGGTGAGCTGGGAAAACCACGGTGCGGGGGAGGCGTTCGGCTGGTTAGGGTGCGGCCCATGAACGACGACCTGACCGTGACCACCCTGGCCGAGCGGCCCGAGCTGCGCGAGCGGCTCTGGGAGATGCCCGACACCTGGGCCCGGTTCATGGACCACGACCTGGTGGCCAACGCGCTGATGGGCACGATCGCCGAGCTCTTCCCGGAGCACGTGGTGGTGGCCACCGACGCCGAGGGCGCGCTGGTGGCACGCGGCCACAGCGTGCCGTTCCGGCTGCACGGGGAGGGCCGGGACGGCCGGCTGCCGGACCGGGGCTGGGACCAGGTGCTGCTCTGGGCCGTGAACGGTCACCGCCGGGGCGAACGGCCCGACACCGTCAGCGCGATCGAGATCGCCGTGCGGACCGACCTGCAGGGCAAGGGCCTGTCGGGCGTGGTGCTCGGCGCGATGCGGGACGCGGCGCGGGCGCGCGGGTACGCCGAGGTGGTGGCCCCGGTGCGGCCGAGCGCCAAGCACCACGAGCCGGGGACGCCGATGGAGGAGTACGCCTTCCGGGTGCGCGCGGAGGACGGCCTGCCGTACGACCCGTGGCTGCGGGTGCACGTGCGGGCCGGGGCGACGGTGGAGCGGGTCGCGCCGGTCTCGATGACCATCGCCGGGTCGCTGGCGGAGTGGCGGGAGTGGACCGGCCTGCCGTTCGACGCGACGGGGGAGGTGCTGGTGCCGGGGGCGCTGGTGCCGGTGCGGTGCGAGGTGGAGCGCGACCAGGCGGTCTACGTGGAGCCGAACGTCTGGGTGCGGCACCCGGTCTGACGGTCCCTGGGGGCGGGGCGGGGCGGGGCGGGGCGGGGTGGATGTGGCGCGGCGCCGGTCGGGAGGGTTCCCGGCCGGCGCCGTCGTCGTTCCCGGCCCCGGGTCAGAACAGGCCGTGCCACATCTGCTCGATGACCACCGACCACCAGGCGGTGTCCTTGCGGAAGGCGTCGGGGTCGATCGCGGCCAGGCCGTTCTGCAGCTCCGCCAGGGCGGCGCCCGCCTCGGCCGGGGCGAGCCCGGCCAGCGCCGGGCGGGCGGTGGCGAGCAGGGCGAGGCTGCGGTCGAAGGCGGCGACGGTGGTGTTGACGAACCGTCCGCTGCCGGTGCGCGGGTGGACGGCCCAGACCGAGCCGGCCTCGTCGCCGGCCGTCTGGACGGCGATCACGCACAGGCCGTCGGTGCCGATCCGGGTCCAGCCCGCCAGCACGTCCAGGGTGGCCGGCGCGATCGGGGAGCCGGCGGCCGTCAGGTGGGTGCGCAGGTCGGCGAAGAGCCCGCCGGGGGCGGGCCGGTCGGCCTGGTCGGCGGTGAAGAAGAGCGGCAGCTCGTTGGGCAGCCCGGCCCAGGTGAGGGTGGAGCGGGTGGCCTCCGGCAGCGCGCTGGCGGCCAGGTCGTCGGCGTCGTACCGGGTCACCAGGTCGAAGACGGTGGGGAGTTGACGGCCGAGGGCGACGTCGCGGACCGCCTCGGCCGGCTCGACCGAGCCGGGCTGCGGGGCGGGGGTGCGGTTCGGGCGCGGGGTCGGGCGCAGGCGCTCGGTGAGGGCGGTGACGCCCTGCGCGCGCTCGTCGGCGGTGATGCCGTACGGGAAGTCGTGGCTGACGGCCGCGTTCGGCAACTGCTCCAGCACGACGGCCGGGTAGCCACCGGGGAGGGTGGACGGGTACAGCGCGGTGTGGACCGCGGTGACCGCCTCGGGAGCGACGCCGCGGCGCTGGAGCTCGGCCAGCAGCTGGTGCTCCACCGGCGGGTGGCCGGGGGCGGCGGTCAGCTCGATCCGGACCGGCTGGCCGGTGGCGGTGTCGGTGTAGTCGGCGGTCAGCGAGTTGCCCGGGCCGGTGGCCGGACGCTTGCTCTCGCGGTACGCCTCGATGACCTCGTCCACCGGGATGGACGACCAGACCGAGAGCCGGCCGGTGGAGCGGTCGACCACGCCGCAGGCGTCACCGAGGTCGGCCGGGGGCCGGCGCTGCCCGGTGACCGGGTCCCGCTCCAGCGGCGCGGGCGCCGCCCAGACCACCCAACCGAGGTCGAACTCCCGGTGCCGGACCTCGCGCCGGGGCAGCCCGGCGGTGTCGGCGCCGCTGTTCAGCCAGGCGTCGGCGGTGCTGAGGGCAAGCTCCTGGGTGATCACGAGAACTCCTCGCCTGAGGGGACCGGTGCCGTTGTGTCGGCCGGGGTTTCGAAGTGTCGCTGCCGCGAGCCGGGACGAGGCTACCCGTTGCAAGGTCGAGACCGAACGAGCACGGTACGGGTACAGCCATGAAGTAAACATTATGATCTCATGGGCAATGCTGTGGACGGCCGGGGAAGTTGGCCCGGACGGACCACGGCGGAGATGCATACGGGGCAGGGGGACAGGCGATGGCCACGGACCGGGACATTCCGGAGATCACGGACGACGAACTGCTCGACGTCGCCGACAATCCCGCGCAGGCACGTGAGTTGCACCGCGCCCTGCGCACCCTCGCCGACAACGACTCCGTCGGCCCGCAGCTCCAGCAGATGGCCCGGGACGTGCTCAGCGGCCGCGTCGGCATGCGCGAGGTGGTCGAGTCCGACCGCTACCTCAACGCGATCGGGGAGCGGCTGGGGCAGATGCGCACCGCCGCCGAGAACCTCAGCCCGGCCGACCGCGAGGCCTCGGAGGCTCGGGCGGTCAAGCTCCGCGAGGACTACGAGGCGGAGTTCGGGCCGGACGAGCCCGAGGAGTGGGAGCACGGGGGGTTCGGCGCGCAGCAGCGCTGAACGGTCCGCTCGGAGCGGCCGTACGCGGTGAGCGGTGAGCGGTGAACTGACCGGACGGGTCATCAGACAGGTGTAGTGGGGGAGCCGAGATGGCACAGCAGATCGTGGTGGACCCGGACAGTCTCCGGTCCGAGGGCAGGAACATGGGCCGGATGGGCGAGGACTTCCTCGCCGCGGTGAAGAACCTCTCCAGCCGGCTGGAGGCCCTGGAGAAGGGCGACACCCCGCCCTGGGGCGACGACGACCTGGGCGAGAAGTTCGGCGTCGTCTACGAAGGCCTGCGCGACGGCATGAAGGAGTCGATGCAGTCGCTCGGCGAGCGCATCGGCGAGATCGGCCAGAAGCTCCAGGGCATGGCCGCCGCCCACGAGGCCAACGAGAGCCAGACCAGCGACGACCTCCGCACCATGGAGGGCAAGCAGGGCACGGTCGGCCAGCGGGTCCAGGCGCTCTACCGTCCGCACCACTGACGCACCGTCGTCCCACGGCGTGCGCGGCCGGGTCCGAGGAGGGCCCGGCCGCGGCCGTTGCACCGCCCGTTCGTAGTTCGCGTGGTTCTCGTAGTTGAAGTCTTCGTCACCGCAGGGGGAATGACCAGATGGCGCTCATGTTGCCGGACAGCGTCGAGTGGGTTCTCGAGATGCTGGGCTTCGACTGGCCGACGGCGAATGAGGACAAGCTTCGTGAGTCGGCGCAGGTGTGGCGTGACTTCGCCGATCAGGTGGAGGAGTTGCACTATCGGGGTGCGTCGGCGGCGAACGGGGTGTTGTCGTCGAACTCGGGTGATTCGATCGACGCGTTCGGCAAGACCTGGGAGAAGTTCTCGGGTGGTGGGGGCGGGTATCTGGCGGATGCGGCGACGGCCGCGCGGTTGATCGCGGCGGCGTTCGATGCTGCTGCGGTGATCGTGATCACGTGCAAGATCGCGGTGATCGCGCAGTTGGTGGCGTTGGCGGTGGAGTTGATCGCCGCTCAGGCGGCTGCGCCGTTCAC
>NZ_JBSFGS010000049.1:0-36114 GCF_053596675.1 Kitasatospora sp. NPDC001664 | reverse complement strand
CGCCCGTCGAGTACGAGAACACCTACCACCTCACAACCGCAAAACCACAGGTCACAACCACAACCTGAGATCTCTATCGAACCCGGTGCGGTTCATCTTCCTGCCCGTTCAGGGGCGGACCTTCGCCATCTGCTTCGGATACGGCAGTTCTACTCTGGAGTGGTCTCATATCGAGGCGAACTTCGGGCTCCGCTTCGCCGCCCGGAAGTTCGACAGCAACTCCATGAGCGGCATCGGAAGCCGCAGGATCGACGCCTCCGCCCGCTCCCAATGGGTCCAGATACCCTCGAATTCCTCTCTCAAGGATTTCGAGATCGAGCTGGACGGGGAGTTCACCCGGAAACTGGTCGGAAATCTCGAGGAAGGAATCGAGATACCCGAACTGGGCGCCATCGTCGCAACCGATTCCGTATCTTTCAAGCTCGACACCGACCTTCACGCGGTCCATGGCGTCCTCACACAGATGCTCCAGGCCACACTGGCAGGCGAGGCATCAGCCGATCTCGCTTTCATCGACTCCCTGGAACCTCTACGGGCCACAAGCGAGATCGTGCAGCGCCTCGAGCAGCGCTTGGCCCTTGAGTTCTTCGGAACGTCCGACGAACCTGCCACCGGCGCGTCGGCGGTGCCGCCGGACCCGATGAACGTTCACGTCCTCGCATTCGCCCCGTCGGACGACCTGTCGATCGAGAACCTCCATGACTTCGTCGCCCAGAAGGGAGGTGAGTTCCCGGAGTTCGACGAGATGTCGCTTACCTCCCTGCGATCGGCCATCTCCGCGCTGCCGGGCCGGAACACGGTCGGCAGCCTCAAGAACGTGAAGATCCAGGCCAGGGACGCCAACGGTGATCCCGCCAGCCAGGCCAAACCCCTGAAGCACTGGCTCATCTTCGAAGAGGGAGACGGACAGCAGCGGTACCTGCTCACCCTCGGCAAGTGGTACGCCCTCGCTGCGGACTACTACGAGAAGCTGGACCAGGACCTCGCCCAGATCGAGGACGTCACCGCGCTGCTGGAGCTCCGCACCTGGGACGACTGGGGACACAGGAAGAACTGGGAGAAGCACTACAACGAGAAGGCCGCCGAAGACCGCGACGACCTCGTCTGCCTGGACCGGCACCGGCTCTTCCCGCAGGACGGCAACGGCGATCAGATCGAGGCGTGCGACCTCCTCCACGAGAACGGCTACCTGATCCACGTCAAGCACTACACCGGCAGCCAGACCCTCAGCCACCTGTTCTCCCAAGGATTCGTCTCCGCCCAGACGCTCGTCGCGGACTCCTCCTACAGGAACGACTTCATCGAGGCAGTGAAGTCCCTGTCGAACAACCCTGCCCTCGAGGAAGCCGCCGGCGCCAAGCCGCCCCGCTTCGTCACCTACGCCATCGCCTTCACCGGGACCCATCAACTCCCGCAAGACCTACCGACGTTCAGCAAGGTCAACCTGCGCAGCTTCGCTCGGCGCGTGAGGATGGTCGGCTCCGTACCGACGCTCGCCCGTATACAGATGACCTTCAAGCCGAAGAGCGAGCAGAAAGACCCGTAGCCACAGCCGGCCCGCAGCGACTCCGCCCCCTTGTGAACCACACAGACGGCAGCAACGGGCCCAGCACAACGACCAAACAACAAGCCCCAGCCAGGGGGTTATCCCTAGAGTCACAACAGTCTTCCGCATAGTCACAGCACCCCAGCTCAAGACCGGAGCGGGCTCACGCCAGCAGCAAGATCACTGAGGAAACAGCAGGTCATCGCACACCCTCTAACCCTCCATCAAGTCAGACCATCCACACCTCACGGCCCATCCAGATGCCGTAACTAGACGGAAGACTGACACGCCGGCCAGGACCTGCTGGCCGCGGTGTGCCGCGCTGAGCGGCGCAGCCTGGAGCGGGCGCTGCCCGCGTGGTCGGCCGGGCCAGAGGTCTTGGCTGGAGTGTCGTCGGGCGGGCGGCCTGAGGCTCGGTGGCAGTTGGGTGGGGCGGTGCATGGTCTGGTTGTGCACGCGTGTCGGCTGTGCACGGCTGGGCGCAGTGGTCGGGATGTGGCCGCCGCGCGGTACCGGGAGAGGTGGCAGCGGGTCTGCCCGCGGCACGGACGGTGGCTGTTGGGCGCGGGAGATGGTCACCGCCTGGAGTACCTCGGCATCGCCGGCTGTCCGGAGATCGCGGTGGCGCAGCGGCGGTGGCCGGGGGTGGCTGCGCGGGCGGTGGCGGTGGGGGTGGAGCCGGCGGCGGTGTTCTCGGTGGCGTGGGCGGTGGTGTGCCAGTGGTGGGAGCTGGCGTTGGGGTGGGAGCGGGAGCGGGTGTGGCCGGGGCGTCTGCACGCGCTGGCCGGTGGGGATGCGGGGGCGGGCGAGGGGTTTTGGTGGTGGCGGGTGGTGGCGCGTGAGGCGGCTGTCTTTCCTGAGGTCGTCGCTGTGGCCGGGGCCTTGGTCGATCCTGGGGTCGCGGAGATGGTGTGGCGGGATAGCGGGGGTGAGCGCGTGCGGGCGTTCCCGGCTGACGGTGAGTTCGCCCAGGAGTTGGGGCGCAGGGTCGGTCGGCCGTGGCTGGGTGAGGTGGACGCGGTTGCTGGCAGTGGTGCTCTGGTGCGGTGGCGGGGTGCGGTGGTGCGTCGGCGCCGCGATGTTGGGCAGGTCGGCGAGTGGGGGATGGATCCGTGGTGGCTCCCGCGCGAGGAGCAGCCGGTCTCCGTGGCCGCGCAGTTGAGGACGTTGGCGCAGCGCGCGGACGGCAGCATCAGCTGGCGGGCGAGCGTGCCCAGGGAGGAGCGCGGGTGGATTGGCGAGAAGGTCCGCGAGGCCGCCGATGTGTTGAGCTGGCTGGACGTGCACGGCACGGCGGCTGTGGCCGCCGGCGCGCGGGAGTTGATCGTCGGGCTGCTGCAGAGCGTTGCGGTGCTCGATGAGGCTGTCGTAGCGGTCGCGAGCGCGGCGCACCAGGCGGGTGTTCCGCTGGACAGCTTGAGTGGGTGGGCCGGTGTTCCTGTGGAGGAGCTCTCGCGGGATGTCGTGCGGCACCGGGCGGACTTGGAGCAGCGGTATGGCTGAGGGCCCGGTGGTAGCACGGTGGTGGGGCTTGGTGGGGTGGTTTCGGCGGGTCGTCGCCCGTGCGGGTGGGGTGGTGGCTGTCTCGCTCTATCTGCGGTGTTCTCACGTACTTGACTGGCCGTCATGGCGGACATGAGCGTGCCCGGGCTGGCTGTCGGGGCGGAGGGCTTCGAGGCGGTCTTCGCCGTTGACGGCAGCCTTGCGCAGGAGCGGTGGGAGCGGGCGGCGGCGCGGGTGCGGTTCGAGGAGCTGCGGCCGGTGTCGGCGTTCCCGGTCATTCCGGGCAAGCGATGGGGGCCGGGCTGGTGGTGGTCGGCCACGACGGGTGGTCATGTGGCGCACGGATCGGCGGCCATGGTCGTGCAGTTGATGCTGCTGGACCGTGACCCCCAGGTGGTAGGGATCTCCGGGCGTCCGCTGCGGGTGCTGTGGCGCGAGGGGGACGGTCGGGTGCGCTCCTGGGTGCCGCAGGTGTTCGCCCGGTACGCGGACGGGACGGCGATGCTGGCCGACTGCCCGGGTGTTCCTGGGGCCGGCGGTGTGGCGGCGCAGCGGGCGGGCGCGGCGGTGGGGCTGGCGTGTGCGCGGGTGGGGTGGGTGTACCGGCGGCTTCGGGCGCCGGATCCGGTGGTGGTGGGCAATGTGCGGTGGCTGGCCGGGTACCGGCAGCAACGCTTTCGTGGCGCGGCCGGGGTGGAGGAGGCGGTGTTGGAGGCGTTCTCGTGTCCGCGGCCGCTGGTGGAGGGGGTGCGGGCGGTGGGCAATCCACTGGTGGTGCTGCCGGTGGTCTATCACGCGCTGTGGGCGCACCGGCTGCGGGCGCCGTTGGAGCGCCCTCTGCACGGCGGGACGATCCTTCGCCCGGGGCCGGCCTGGGCCGTTCGTGGGCCGGGGCCGGCTGCTGGTGCCGGTTCTGAGGCTGGGGGTGTGGGTGGCAGCCGGGCCACTGGGGGTCGGGCAGGCGGCTTTGGTGCTCTGGGCGCGGGTGCGGGGGTGGGGTGGTGAGCCGGGCGGCGGGGAGTCGGCCGGTGCTGGCGGTGGGCGCGCACGTGGTCTTCGAGGGCCGGAGCTGGCAGGTTGTCGGCGTGCTGGGGCAGCAGGTGCGGCTGGTCGACGAACAGGGAGGCGCGGCGACGCTGCTGGCGAACTACCTGTTCGCCGCCGACGACTTCGCCCTGGTCGGCGAGACGCCGGCGGTGGTGCCGCAGTGGGGGCTGTTCGCGACGGTGCCGCTGCGCGAGCAGGAGCGGGCCCTGGCCTGGCAGCGCCACATCCGGGAAGTGGAGACCGGACAGCTCGAGGTGGCGGGCGAGCTCAGGCGGGAGCCGCGGCCGGAGTACGACCCGGCCACCCGCACCCTGGCCCAGCGTGAGCTGGCCAAGGCGCAGGAGCTGACCGCGGTCGGGTTCGGGAGGATCACGCGCACCAAGGTGCAGCGCATGCGCCTGGAGTACCGCAAGAAGGGACTGTGGGGGCTGGTGGACCACCGCTCCACCCGCACGCACAGTCCGACGGGGCGCGCGGACGACCAGGTCGTGGCGGCGGTCCTGGAGGCGATGCGGCGCCAGCGCGGCCGCTCCAAGGGAACCGTCAAGGGACTGCGGCAGCTGACCGCGCAGGTGTTGGAGGAACGGCACGGGCCCGGCGGTGTGCGGGTGCCGTCCATAGCGACGTTCTACCGGCTGGTGAACGCGCTGGCCGACCCGGGCGAGCGCCCGGGCAGCCCAGCTCGCACCGCCCGCGGGCCCGCACGCCCCTTCCGTCCGACCCAGGTCCTGCGCCCCGGCGAACAGGTCATGCTCGACACCACCCGGCTGGACGTCTTCGCGGTCTTCGACAACGGCAGCGTCGGCCGGCCCGAACTAACGATCGCCCTGGATGTCGCCTCCCGTTCGATCCTGGCCGCCGTCCTGCGCCCGCACAGCACCAAGGGCGTGGACGCCGCGCTGCTGCTGGCCGAGATGGCCACCCCGCACCCGGTGCGGCCGACCTGGCCGCGGGCGCTGGAGATGTCGCGGGCACCGGTGCCCTACGACCTCATGGTCGACGCCGACGACCGGCTGCGGGACGTGGCGGCACGGCCGGTGGCGGTGCCCGAGACGGTGGTCATCGACCGCGGCCGGGTGTTCGTCTCCGAGGCGTTCTTGGCCGCCGCCCAGACGCTGGGCATCAGCGTGCAGCCCACTCCCCCGCGCCAGCCCGCCGCCAAGGGCCCCGTCGAGCGCACCTTCGGCTCGGTGAACACCCTGTTCTGCCAGCACGTCGCCGGCCACACCGGCGCCAGCCCGGCCCGGCGCGGAGCCAACGCCGAGAGCGAGGCAAGGTGGAGCGTGGCGCAGCTGCAGGACCTGCTGGACGAGTGGATCGCCGTCGAGTGGCAGAACCGGCCGCACGAAGGGCTGCGGCATCCGTCGATGCCGGCCGTCGCACTGTCCCCGAACGAGATGTGGGGCGCGCTGCTGGCCGCCTGCGGTCACGTCCCGGTGCCGCTCGGCAAGGCCGACTACGTGGAGCTGCTGCCGGTGGTGTGGAAGCCCATCACCGAGCGGGGGATCCGTATCGACCACCGCACCTACGACGACCACTGGCTGAACCCGTTGCGGGGCGAGTCCTCCGGTGTGAGTGCGCAGCGGGGGCGGTGGGAGGTCCACCACAATCCGCACGACCTGCGGCAGGTGTGGGTGCGCCGTCCCGATGGACGGTTCAAGGCGGTGCCGTGGATCCACGGTGAGTACGTCCACCGCCCGCTCGGCGATGACCTGTGGCAGCACCTGAAGGAGACGGTTCAGCGCCGCGGCAGCAGGGAGCAGCACGAGGCCGACCTGGCGCAGGCCCTTGCCGATCTGCTGCTCAGGGTCCGCACCGGTGAAGCCACCGCCCGTGAGCAGCAGCTGGCCTCCCGGCAGGCGCCCCTGGCGATCCCCCATGACCTTGGTACGGGCACTACCCCCGAGGTGCCGGCTGCGCGCCGGGGTGTGGAGGCCCGGGCGGGTGCGGAAGGAGCCCGCGGCGGCCGAGGGCGGCCCCGCCGGAGCGAACAGGACCCCGCCGCTGGTGAGTCTGATGTGGGCGGTGAGGACTGGCAGGCAGCGGCGGTGCCTGCCGGCGGGCGGCCCGGGTCTGCGGGGCCGCGGACCGTGTCGCTGCCGGGCGCACCCGGCGCTGGCGGCAGCGCTGGCTCGGTGTTGGCCGACTGGCCGGGTGAGGAGAGCTTGGAGGACCTCGGCGAGGACGAGGACGACGAGGCCTTGGGCGACGCCGCGTGGCCGGATGAGGAGGAGGGCGGGTTCGCCCTGTACAACGCCCGTAAGGAGGCCGAGCTGTGGTGATCGACAACCCCGCCGAGCGGGCTGGGCAGGACCGGGATGCTTCCCCGACGACGTGGGAGTCGTTTCGCCGCTTCGCCGACGAGCCGCCCTTGGTGCCGCCCGCGCCCGGTGATCCGCCGCGCAGCGTGGAGGAGCGGCTGGCCTACCACTCCCGGTTCGTGACGGTGCGCACCCCCGCCGTCGTCAAAACGCTGGTGGAGGTGCGGACCCTGATGGCGCTGGGGCGCTACCAGCAGGCGACCGCGAGGCCCTCGCTGATCGTCACCGGGCCGCCGACCACGGGCAAGACCACCACGCTGCTGGAGGTCGGGCGCACCTGTCACCTCGCCGAGCGGGCGCAGGCCGGCCGTGGCGCGAGCCAGGTGCCCGTCGCCTACCTGCTGGTGCCGCCCGGCGCCAGCGCCAAAGCCCTCGCGCTGGAGTTCGCCCGCTACCTCGGCATCCCCGTCTCCGCCCGCATGACCCAGGCCCAGATCGCCGTGTCGGTGTGCCACACGTACAACACCGCGGGAGTGCGGCTGGTGATGATCGACGAGATCCACCGGCTCAACCCGCGCACCAGCACGGGGGCGGAGGCGGCCGACTTCCTCAAGGACCTCACGGAGCGGATCTCGGCCACGTTCGTGTACGCGGGCATCGATGTGACCGCCACCGCGCTGTTCAGCGGTACCGCGGGTGCCCAGCTCGCCGGCCGGGCGGGGCTGATCGACTGCGACCCCCTGCCGGTGGTGGCCCGCACCAGCATGGCCGGGGCCGGCGGCTTGGGGCCCGGTACCACCGGACGGGGCCGGCGCGGCGGCGACCGCGGCCGGCCTGGTGACGGCCGCGCAGGGCCGGGTGACGATGGCGACGGCCGAGAAGCCGAGGGCGGTTCGGCCGGCAGCGGGCAGGGGCCAGGCGCAAGCAGCTCGGGAGGCACCGTCGGCAGGAA
Source organism: Kitasatospora sp. NPDC001664 (assembly GCF_053596675.1). Classification (NCBI taxonomy): domain Bacteria; kingdom Bacillati; phylum Actinomycetota; class Actinomycetes; order Kitasatosporales; family Streptomycetaceae; genus Kitasatospora; species Kitasatospora sp. NPDC001664. The sequence goes on along the minus strand of NZ_JBSFGS010000049.1, from coordinate 28,805 downwards.
CAGTGCCGGAGGCGGCGGAAGGAGCGGGAGCAGTGCCGGCGAGAGCGGGGGCGCGGGGAAGGCTGGCGGCACGGTGCTGATCCGGCCCTTCCGCGAGACGGTCGCCGCGATGGAGATGGCCCTGGACCTGCAGCAGCACCGCCCCGGCACCCTCGTTCGGCTGGCTCCCTACCTGCACGAGCGCACCGCGGGGCGTATCGGCAGCCTCTCCCGCCTGCTGCGGCGGGCCGCGATCACCGCCATCCTCGACGGACACGAGAAGATCACCCGTGCCGGCCTGGACGCCATCGCCCTGGACCACCTCGCCGAAGAGCACTACCGGCCCCGCCACCCCGCCCGCCGAAGCCCCCGCGCCAACACGTCCGCGCGGCATACCCAGTGACGCCCCCTCCGATGAGACGCCCGGTCAGGCCGCACTACGGACCCGGCGCTCTGGTCCTGGAGGCTCTCGCAGCGGCCGAGGCACGCTCACGCGGCACCGCGACCACCCCTGCCCCGCCGGCCCGGGAACAGCCCCGCACACCGCGGCCGCTCAGCCCTACCAACCCGCCGACGGCCGGAGCCCTGCGGGTGCGGCCGATCCCCCACGAGAGCACCGCCTCCTACCTGGAGCGCCTCGCCGACGCCTACCGCACCACCACCGCCCACCTCCTCGACAGCCTCGGCATCGCCCTCACCCACCCCCGCAACAGCCGCGGCGGCGCCGCAGGCTCCGAGCTCCGCCTCGACCCCGCGGCCCAGCACCGGCTGGCCGTCTTCGCCCGCACCCCGCTCGAGGACCTCAAGCGGGCCCTGCCCCGCCTGACCGCCAACCCCACCCACCACCACTCCCCCGACGCCCGCACCAGTACCGGCCCTCGCCACACAACGGCAGCCGGCGAACCGCGGCCGCCCACCGGCGCATGGCAACGGTGCGAGCCCGACGAACACCCCGTCCTGGCCTGCCCCGCCTGCACCATGCGGCACACCCGAGGAGCCACCAGCCGCGCTCACATCCACCCACCCGCCCACCAGGTGCTGTGTCCGCCGCACCGGCACTGGAGCCTGGATCCGGACCACCACCTCACCACCGTGGCCCTGCCCGAACTCCACCGGGCCCACCGCGAGCACCAGTACCTGCTGCGCCACCCGCGCGCTGGCGACGCCACCACCTGGGCCAGGGCGATCACCACCCGCTGGTACGACCAGCAGAGCATCCTCGCCACCCGGTGGCAGCACCGCCTGAAGCGCCTGGCCGGCTCCAACCCCCACGCGGAACCGGCCGGAAAGTCCTGGGCCCTGCACGCACGCGCCCTGATCACCTACCCGGAGACGATCGTCCTCGCCCGGACCCTGGCCACCACACGCCTGCCTGAGCAATCACGGCAAGGCACCGACCCCGGCCCGCACCCCGCGATCACCGTGTTCTGCCGCGCCACCGCCCACCGGCTGGGCATCGCCCGGCTCACACCCCCACCCGGCGACCTGTGGTGGACCTGGATCCACCACACCACCACCCCCACCACCAAACACCGACCCACCTGATAGACCCGGCCACCAGCCACCAACCCACACGGGCGATGGCCCACGCTCACGGGCCATCCACTTCCCGCCGCACACCACTACGGTGCTCCACCACCTCATGGCGCAGCGGCACCGTGAGCTGCGTCTCCTGGGCCCACGACCGGGCGTAGACGAGGGTGTGGAAGCCGCCCGCGTGGTACCCGCCGCTGGAGATCACCACCTCGGCATCGAAGTCGATGCCGAGCTAATCACCGCGAAGACTGCGGCTAACGCGAAGCCGAAGTTCTCGCAGGCGAACCATCACGAAGGAGTTGTTGGGCACGGTCATAGTCGGGCCAGGTAGGAAGCCAAAGAGGTTGGCAAGCCAGGACCAGCCTGGCCTCCGTCGGAGGGGAAGCCCGACCAAACCGCTACCGGAGCCGCAACGAGGCAAGTCGAGTACTTCCCACTGGACTCACGAGCTCAGCAAGCCAGCGCCCGACCATGCCTCACTTCAAAACCTGGAACTCATAGCGTTGGGCAACCAGCTCTCACTGCCTGTCTCGGGGCGGGAAGAATCCCTGGCGTACCGAACCGTCAACGCTGAATGCGTGGATAGCAGCTCGCCCTCTAATGCTCGCCGGGGGTGTGGGGTTCTCGATAACGATGACCTGCCCCGGAGGGTTTTCGAGGAGGTTCCGGTAGAAGTTCTCAACGACGTCGGCGGTCATCAGCTCGGGATTTTCTTCGTGCGGGTCCTCGGGGCGGCGATAGGTGAGTACCGGCGTGTCGAGCACGACGAAGCCCGGGTGGATCAGGTCGCGGGCGGTGTTTCGGCGCGCCAGTGATACGGCGAAGGCCGCGTGCAGGATAGACCGCATCCCCCTGCCGCGGCTCTTCCGTGGCTGCCCGTCGACGGAAAGTTCGGCGTTCGTCGGATCATAGGTGACGTAGTTGTTTCCAGGAACATGCCAGGCTTCCAAGGTCTCATGGATGGTGCGCTCGAAGTCGGCGATGTCGGCGGCGGGAATGCCGTCGGGGCGGGCTACCGGCAGAGCAGGTGTCACGGTGGAAAGCGTTGCCTTTAGATCCTCGAGCTGGTCGATCTGAGCGTGCAGGGCAAGCTCGCTTTCGACCCGCGAGCGGGCGTTCAGCAGCTCGGTGGCGTCTGTGTCGACGGGCTGCATCCGTTGATCGAGTGCGTGGAGCTCCGCAGCGTTGACCGCGAGCTGCTCCTCGCGGGCGGCGCGGGCGGACTCCATGTCGGCCGCCTGCTCTTCCAGGTCTTCGATCATGAGGAGTAGGTCGTTGAGCAGGTCAGTTGTCTTACGTGTCTCCGCAGATACAGACGTTGCCAGCTGGGTTCTCTCGGCAACGTGGTGCTCCGGGTGCTGATGCTGTGGCTCGGCACCGCAAAAGACGCAGGCCCCGGTCTGGAAGTAGCCCAGGAGGGTGCCAGCTTCACCGACCATCTGGAGCCGAGCCAGGTCCGACTCGTACTGTTCCCTGAGCAGAGCAAATCGTGCCAGCAACTGCTGGACCTCGGCTGCCCGCTGCTGGGCCGCGAGGTCGATCTCCTCCAAGTCCCGGCGGTCGCGCAGAAGGCTGGTGCGGAGCCCAGCAAGCTCGACGGCGGCGGCAGTCACCTCGCCAAGGGATACCTGCAGGCGGTCGAGCTGCTCCCGCAGTTGAGACTGGTTCGCCTCAAGCGTGAGCTTCTCACGGCTCTCGTCGAGCAGGTGGTCGATGACCGCGATTTTGCCCTTGCCGAACTGCTTCTCCAGATTGCTTGGCGCGGCAGGACGTTCTGGCTCTTCCTGCCCGCTGAGGAGGAGTTTGAAGACCGACTTCTCCCTGGTCTCGTTCAGCGGATTCCGAGTGCCGAGTACAGGAGAGTGCTGGTCTGCCATACGTGTGTCGTTGATGACAGCGAGGCGCGCAAGGTCCCGAAAATTCAGCGGCAGGACATTGCCGCGGCCGCTCTGGAGGATTCTCTGGCCGTCGATCCCCAGCACGGTCAGCAGGAAGCGGGAGATGTTCTTCTTCGACTTGGCGTTGTGCTTGAACTTGAGAGTCTCGTTCGCCGGCTCTGATGGCACATCTCGGAGATCGTGGTTGAACACCTCGATGGTGTCGCCGCCGATGACACGGGACAAGGTGAGGCTGCGGCCGTCACTCACCCGTAGGCCCAGGAGGATGCGGGTGTAGCCGTCATCTTCCGGAATCGACTTGAGTTCGCTGGCGCCCAGCATGTAGTCCACGGCCTCTTCGACGTAGGACTTACCCGTGTCGGAGGCTCCGTAGATGACCGTCAGGCCCGGACTGAACTCGACCGCAGCTGGGGGCTTGCCCACGCCAAGGAAGGTCAGGTGTACGAGCGTCAGCCTGATCACAGGATGTCATCTCCCAGGTCGCCGGGACTCACGTGATTGCGGTTAGACCAGCGCTGGGTGATCTGCTTCATGCCCTCGCGGACGTCAGTTCCTTCGTGCATGTAGGTGCTGGTGAGCCAATCGGCCCGTTCGATGAGCTGGCCGACGTACGGGGCCTCCAGCGCGCTAAGGAAGCTCGCTGCCTCGTCCGTGGCCCTGTACATGAAGCCGTCGTCGGCGGTCGTCATGTCGGCGAGGCCAGCGCGCAGCAGAACCATGAGGCCCTGCTCGATGAGCTGGCGGCGCAGGCCGAGCTCACCGGGGCCGGCGGGGAGGTCGGGGTGGAGGCTGGCGGGACCATGGTCGAGGTCGCCGCTATGGAGCATGGCGTGGTCCAGGTAGACAAGTTGGGCGACATCCAAGCGGCGGGGGAAGGCCTGCGACAAGAGGACCAGGGTGCGCATCCCGGCCTCCACGGGGCTGTTGAGGGGGGTCACGGGGTCTCCTCTTTGCACCAGGTCAGCCGGTCGTCGTTGGCCAGACGATGACACATGCCCTTGAGGTCAATAACCTTCACCACGGGGGCAAGGATGTTCGCCGGGTTCGGTGTGTGGGCGACAGCCGCGTCCAGTACGGCTTCCAGCCGTGCGTAGCCGCTGGGATAGTCGCGGTCTTCGATCTCGATCACGGCGTCGTACAGGTCGGTCTCGATCGCGGTGTAGGTAGCTTCCGGGACGCTCTCCTGGGCGAAACGCCAGAGCGACTCGGCGTGGAAGAAGGCAGCACGCTGACGGAAGAGGTGGCCGCTGACTTTCGCATGGGCACGGGCTTGTTGAAGCGTCTCCAGGGCGACGCCGTGCTTCGCGTTGTAGGCGTCCAGAAGCTTGCGGACGTAAACAGCCTCATGGGGTGCCTGGTCGGATGGGGCCGGGTCGGCGGCCGGGCGCGGCTTGAGCGGTTGCGGGAAGCGCCTCACGTGATGGGGCGTCGCAGCGTGAAGGTCGAGGATCTCTTCCAGGTTCCTCGCTTCGAACATCGAGAAGTCCGTCACCTGCGCCAACTCCCCCACAGCGGTGCGCATCTCAGCGCTGAGCTGGGGTTTCTTCCCAAGTTGTGAATCCTGGGCGTTCCACGCAGCGAAGAATTTTTCCTTCAGCTGGGGCGGGTTGAGCAGGAGCCGCTCCAGTTCCGTACCGATCTTTGGCGCGACAAAGACATAGCGTTTGGGCAGCTCGTACGTACCGAGGACCTTCGCAACGAAGATCTTGACCATCTCCGGGAAGGCGTCCGATCGCCCGAGCGGCTTGAGGTAGTGCTTGCACTGATAGCAGTGCCACTCACCTGCCGTGCCCTGCTCGGAAAGGCAGGCCGCGACATCCGCTCCGCGGTCACCGGCCCCGCCCATCCGCTGTACCCGGACGTAGGGCCGACCATCCCATGTACCGAACTGGTGGACCCACTCGACGGTGAAGTCCTCCCAGTCGTCCGCGTCGTAGATGTACTGCAGGTACACCTGAGGAGTGGGCATAGGAGCGCTCTGGGTCGGCGGGGCAAGCACGACGACCTCTGGCGATTTTGGCTCAGGAAAGCCCTCGAACACCGGCCGAGCTCCGTCTCTACCCGGCTCAAGCCTTCCAGCCACGCACACCCCCGGCCTCAACTGCCGCGCAAGATCACTCAACGTAGTGATATCACCCCGCATGGTCTAGCAGGAAGCCCACAGCAGCCACTCCCCTGCACTCGGTCGTAGTCGATCACCCTGCGCCCGCATCCGAGCCCTCTGCCGGCCTGGGAAGCGCCCTCCTCGCCCGCCTCCAGGAGCAGGCTTTTTTTGCGCGTACCGGATCGGATGGGATACCGGGTAGACAGCGCCCTGATCTCTGGAGGTGCCGGCGCCGATCTCTGCAACGAAGTCGGGCTGGATCAGGGTGGAGTCCAGGACGTAGCGGCTACCCATACCGAGGAGAACCGCCCACCGATCCAGCGATGACCGGTGCTGGCCGAGGTGAGGTGCTCGGCGAGCTAGCGTGGCAGCGCCACCGCGGCCAGGAACGACGGGCCTTCACGTCCAACGACTGCTGCCCCCGGCGGAGGTGACAAACCCTCATTCAACCGCCAGCCGAAAGCTGAACCCCTCTTCCACAGACCGCCCAGCCACCAGCCCCCACCCACCTGACCGGCACGCCCCACCAAGGACGCTTTTGTTGAACCTGGCCCTGGCCTCCGCTGTCACGCACACAGCCCCGGCAATCCTGTCCCGACCGATCCCCCACGGGGCTACCAGTGAACTCGTGAAAGGTCACATCAGATCTCAACCAACCCACGATTCCCAGTGCATCACTCATAACCACAGCTCAGGAACCAGGCAACTGGCCACCCCAGACAAAGACGATCAAGCTTCCAACGCCTGACCCCACCTCACCAGGGCCGCCCTGCTCCCACACCACCCACAACACCCCACCTCAACAGCCAACCCACACAACTAAAAAGACGAGCCGTCACAGGTGGCGCAGGGCCCGAGGCGCATGTCGGTCATGGCCTGTATGGGTTCAACTCATAGGCAGGGGGCGCAGCGTCCTCACAATGATCTCGGCGTGCTGGCCGGCTGTATGCGCTTCCTCCGGCGTGGGTTCCTCCCCTCGGTGCGCCGCGTGGTTCCTGACTGTGGCCAGTTCGGTGTTCGTCTTGCCCTTTGAAACACCGGGCTGCCCGCCAAGAGCAGTGCAGAGTGCGTGCAGGTTGACCAGACCGTTCACGTCCTTGATCATTTCCTCGGCGAAGTCGCTGGACAGCCCGGTTCCCATGAGGCGGTCGGTGATGTACGAGCCGAGTGCCACCTCGGCTGCCGTGGCTGCATCGATGGTCGCCTTACGCGTGTCATTGGAGTCGCGTGCGTCTCGAGCTGTCAGCAGCAGTCGGTGCTCGATCGGAATCCGCTCGGTCTCAGATGCACGGCGGAACGCACCCAAGAGTTGCTCGACGCTGAGCGGACGCGCGCCGAAGAAAACCGCGCCCAGATTCGTCTTGGTTCCGGTCATATGGGTCTTGCCGGCCGGAACGTGGAAGGCCGCGTCGTGCGAAGTATCGAAGTCCGCCAAGGGCTCACCGCTCCAGGCGGAAGCCCATTCCCGGACGATGGTGAACCACTCCCTAAACGCACCCGCAAGAGCCTCCAGCTCGGGCGACGCCGCCATCGGCTCGTGCGGATGGAGGAGAAGGGATGCAGATGCTGCGGTGACGTAGTGTAAACGGCTCGTGCTGCGGTAACCCCAGTGGCCACGGAAACGTGAAGCGATCACCGCAGGAACCGGCTTGCCTCGGTAGTCGACGTCGGCAGCGAGCGCCCCATCAGCCTGGACCACCGGCATCGCCACATCAACCAGGTGCTCCCCGATACTCGCCCTGGCGACGAGTCCGAGGCAGTCCTTGTCCAGGGGCAGCGCCCAAGGGAAATGGACAATTCCTGAGTACCTGCGGCGTCGCGACATACAACCATGTTGGCTCATAGCCTGCTTCGGTGCTGGCACTATGCCTGTCACGGCTGCGTCTCACCTGAGCTCGCAGGCAGGTGCTCATTGCAGATCAGTCGGCAGCGACTTGTCGGTGGCGGCCTTGTGGGTCTTCGCGTCCTGGGTGGTGGGCGATGGCGAGGATCCGGTGGCCGGCATCGAGGTGTGGGTGGCGTCGGGGCGCCGAAGTCGTGGGGGATGCCGTTCCGGTGGTCGCCGCGCGCGGTGTCAGGCGGTACGGCGGCGCAGGGCGCGCAGGCCGAGGTCGTAGGCGAGCACGGCGATGATCAGGACGACCAGCGGCCAGAGGTAGTGGTCGTCGAGGGGGAACTGCTGGCGGCTGAGGGCGCCGGCGGTGGCGACGGCGCCCGCGACGGCGGTGCAGCCCGGCACGTTGGCCAGCCGGGGGATCGGAATGCGCAGGTGGCGGGTGCCGGTCTCCGTGTCGGCGGGGCTGTGGGGGGTGAGTGCGGTGTGCTGGGTCATGGCGGTGTTCTCCGGTTGGTTGGTGTGTCTCTGGTTCTGGTCTAGCCACTCGAGGGGGTCCGCTGCCCCGCTGCCCTGCGGGTGGTGGGGCAGCGGACCCCCTCGAAGTGGCTAGACCCGCCTGAGCTGCAGGCGTGTCAGCAAGCCGGCCTGGGAAGGACGGAAGGCGGGCCTGACGTAGTTGCCGCAGACGGCCCGCTGCAGGACGGCGAGCAGCATGGCCATGGTGGTGACGAGCAGGACGGTGCTGCCGAGGACGGCGCTCGCCGTGAAGGCGGCGATCACGAGGCCCGCGGCGGCGATCCCCGTGACCCGCCTGGCCTGTGTGGCTCGGTTGGTGATCATGTGCTGCTCCTTACCTGCGGGTGGTGGCCGGCTTGGCCTGGTCGAAGGACGCGGGTTCGTCGGTGAGCGTCCCGGCCGGGACGCTCGCGCGCAGGCGGGCGAGCAGGCGCTGGTTGCGGGGGTTGTTGGCGGTGCGGGCGGCGGCCCCGTCGAAGGCCCGGTTCATGGCCTGGCCGAGCGCCTCGAGGATGTCGGGCGGCCCTTCGGTCTCGGGGCTGTGACCCGTCTGGTCGTTCATTCGCTTCGCTCCTCTGGGAAAGACAGTGCGCATGGTTCGCTTCTCGAGCGGTTTCCGGAGCCCTCCAAGACCCCGACCCGGAGGCACGGTGCGCGTGAACGCACCGTGCCACCTAGACCGGGTCCGGGTTGCTACAGGTCCAGCTCACCGCGCAGCTGATCACGGTTGTCCTTGAGCCGCTGCCTGGCCTTGGAGAGATTGGAGCGCACGCCCTCGGGCTGGATGTCCAGCGCGACGGCGGCTTCCGCGGTGCTCATCCCGACCACCTGGGTGAGGTAGAGCGTCTCGAACTGGCGGGGCGTCAGGTACTTCTCGCACACCCGGACGAGAGCACCGAGGGTGGGACCGTCCGACGCGTCCTCGTCGTCGAACTCGGCCGCGGCCCGCGCCCACCGGTCCCACTCCTCGGCGTCCCCGGACACCAGCACCTCGCGCTTGCCGGTCTCGTGCCAGCGCTTGATCAACCAGTTGGAGATCGCCCGGTACAGGTAGGCGCCCGGGTTGGCCAACGGGGGCAGGGTGCCTTCTTCGGCCTTCCGGAGCAGCTTGGCTGTGACGTCCACGATCCCGTCCTCGATCGAGTCCAGCGACCAGCCCCGCGCGCGCAGACCGGGGATCGTCTTGCGGGCGTAGACCCACAGCTCCTCCGGGCTCAGCACCCGCCCCAACGGCTTCGCCGGGCCGGTGTTCCCCTCCTGTGGGGGGTCACCGGTGGCAGCGCCCGTCGTGTCGTCCATGGAAATCCTCTCGGGGGCAGGGCCGCCGGTCGTGCTCGGCCCGAAGAACAGGGGAACCCACAGTGGTTCGGCGCCCCAGTGCTGCGCCGCTCCACCGCCGTACACCGGGTAGACCTCTCGGGCCGCCCTTCGTGTCAGCCCACCTGTGTGATCCGGGCCACAGGCGCACCGTCAGATGTTTCGTGCCGCAACCCAGTTGGGTCGGGTGGCGGGCCGCGGCGCAGCCCCGCGCGGATGAGGCCGGCAGGACGACGGGGTCCTGTCCCGTGCCGCAGACGAGGTACCGCGGCACGGCCGGCCGGCTCGACGAGGTCATCTCGGCCCCGGACCGGTTGCCGGAGCCGACCGAGGGCCGGGTGAAAGCGGACGGGTCGCCGGTCTTCGGCTCCGGCACGACGCCGATGACCGGCTGCCGGCGAGGGGTTGATCCGCCCGCCAGGTCGTGTAGAGGGCCGCATCCCGGGACCCGGGGCCGGTACGGAAACTCCCCTCCGGGAGGGGCTTGACCGGCGTTCTCCCACCCCTACCGTGCGGCGCCATGAACCCCGGATATCGGGGTTCGGCCCTGCACCGGCCAGGTGTGAGACGAGGAGAGCGACGTGGACGAGATGAGGCCGCGCGGCCAGGAGACGGGCGCGGCGGGGTGGGACGGAACCGAGCGCCGACGGGCCATCCAGGACCGGCGGGCCGAGGTGCCGGGAACGGCGGTGGTTCCGGTGGCGTCCGGCAGGCGGTCCGCCTGGCGGTCGCCGCAGCGGTCGGTCGGCCGGCTGCTCGCCAGGTTCTGCGACGTGCTGGTCGGTGCCGCCCTCAGGTGGGTGCTGGAACTGCTGGCCGAGCTGACGCTGGCGCTGCTGCGCTGACCCGGTCGTTGCCGAGCCTGTCCCGGCGCTCGCCGGGGCAGGCTCGGTGCCGGTCAGTGCCAGGTATAGGTCCGGTCGGTCATCGGCTCCAGCAGCACCGTGCTGTCGGCGATGGCCGGCTGGTTGAGGACGGCCAGGGCGGGGCCGACGGCCGGGTACAGGTGGAGGCCGGCCGCGCGCAGGACGTCCACCCAGACCACCTCAGCGACATCGTCGGCGTCCAGCTCGGCCACCGCGAGGGCCTGACGGACGGTCAGCGGCACCCGGACGACGTAGACCAGGTGGAGGCGGTAGAGGAGGCCGGGGCGGCCGGGCCGGGTGGTGAGCTGGTCCTGGACGTGGCGCAGCCGCGGGGGCTCGGGGAGTTCGGCGACGTCCAGGCCGAGCTCCTCCGCCAGTTCGCGGGCGAGCGCCTGGGTGGTGGTCTCGCCGGGGTGGACCAGGCCGCCAGGGATCGAGAACTGCTCGGCGTTGCCGGGCTTGTGACGGCGGATCAGGCAGAGCTCGCGGCCTTGGAGGATCAGCGCGCACACCCGCACCGCCACGGCCGGCGCTTCGGGCGCCGGGCGGCCGCCGTGCTGAACCTGGCCGCAACGACCCGGCGGCCGCCCCGCTGCTGACTGGCCTGTCGGCGGTCCAGGTGCGCAGCGGGATGGTGTCGATGACCGGGAAGAGGTGGGTGGTGTCGGTGATGTCGAGCAGGCGGGTGACGGGGCGACGAGGTAGAGCTGGGTGTGGTGGAGGGTGAGGTGGCGGTGGGTGGCCTGCAGGAGGGCCAGGCCCGCGCAGGACATGAAGGTGAGGCGGGTCGTCACGACGCACAGCCGCCTGGGGTGGTGGGCCTGTGCCCGTTGGAGGGCGGCTGCTACGGCGGGGCGGGTGTCGTGGTCGAGTTCGCCGGCGAGGTAGCAGACGGCGGTGGTGCCGATCTTGGCGGTGAACGTCGTGAGTTCGGTCGGCGGCGGGGGTCCGGTGGACAGGCGGGCACGCAGGCTGGCGATCATGACGCCTCCTCGCCCCGCCGCGCCGGGCCGGAAGTACAGGGGGAGAGCGACGCCGTGACAGCCGCGCGAGGAGGGAGGTCTCCAGGAAACGGGAGTTGCGAACGACGGGTACCGGCCAGGTCCCAGGTGGAGTACCGGCCGACACCCTCAACCTACCCGGTCCGGACGTCCGGCACCGTTCGCAGACGTGCCGATCCTGTGGCGAGGCGCGGGGCGGGGCGGGGCCGGGGTCCGGTCAGCGCCAGCGGTAGGTCCGGTTGGTCATCGGCTCCAGCAGCACCGGGGTGTCGGCGGTGGCCGACTGGTTGAGAGTGGCCAGGGCGGGGCCGACGGCCGGGTACAGGTGCAGGCCGGCCGCGCGCAGGACGTCCATCCAGACCACATCGGCCACGTCGTCGGCGTCCAGCTCGGCCACCGCGAGGGCCTGACGGACGGTCAGCGGCACCCGGAGAACGTGGACCAGGTGCAGGCGGTGGAAGACGGCGTCACGGCCGGGCCGGGTGGTGAGCTGGTCCTGGACGTGGCGCAGCTGCGGGGGTTCGGGGAGGTGGGTGACGTCCAGGCTGAGTTCATCGGACTGCTCTGTACGTTCGGCGGAGCCAAGCCCCCAATCCCCCGGGGTGGCGCCGATGCCCCAAGCCGAGCTTGGGGCAAGCCCCTCTCCGACACAGTCGGAACCCCGGTCAGGCCGCGGCGGGGGCCGGGAGCCGGGAGCCGGACCAGCTTGCCCCGATCGAGCTGGCCAGGGGTCAGCCGAGAAAGTCGACGCGGTCGATCAGGTCGTCGCGGACCCGGTAGGCGACCAGCAGCCGCAGCGAATCGGCGGCCAGGCCGTGGAGAACGGTGGCATCGCGGCGGTTGACCACCGCGGACTCGGCGTAGGGGGCGAGGAACGCCTCGATGTCGTGGATGTTGTAGGCCGCGAGCTGGCGCTCCACTACCTCCCAAGCGGGCAGCCCGGCTGACCGAGCTCGGCATGCGCTGGGAGTAGCAGGCCACGGCCCGGGACAACAGGCAGATGGCCTGACGCCGACGAGACAAGGTGAAGGCCCAGATCAGAGCCGCTGGCTCAGGCTCTTGGGCCTTGGCCGAGCATGCGGATGACGGCGAGGACCCGGCGGTTGTGGTCTTCCGACACTGGGAGGTCCAGCTTTCCGAAGATCGCCGCCACATGCTTCTCCACAGTGCCCGTGGACACGTGCAGCTGCTGGGCGATGGCCGTGTTCGAGCGGCCCTCGGCCATCAGGGTCATGACGTCTCGCTCCCGGTCAGTGAGCGCCTCCAGCTTCTCGGTGCGGCGGCTCGCACTGGCCAGTTGGGTGACGACCTCCGGGTCGAGAGCGGTGCCGCCGGCCGCGACGCGTTCCAGCGCGTCGGTGAACTCGGCGACGTTCGCGACACGCTCCTTGAGCAGGTAGCCCACACCCGCGGAACCCTGCGCGAGCAGCCGGGTCGCGTACTTGGTCTCGATGTACTGGGAGAAGAGCAGGACACCGGTCTCGGGGTGCCGTTCTCGGATGTCGATCGCCGCGCGCAGCCCGTCGTCGGTGTGGGTCGGTGGCATCCGGATGTCCACGACCGCGATGTCGGGCGCGTGCTCGGTGACGGCCGCGCGTAGGGCGTCGGCGTCCGCGACCGAGGCGGCGACCTCGTGGCCGCGCATGGTCAGCATCTGGACGAGCAGCTCGCGCAGTACGGCGGCGTCCTCGGCGATCACTACGCGCATGGATGCAGCCTCGCACACATCGCGTCAGCGGGGTCAGGCATGAAGGGGCAACCTCACCCGCACCGTCGTGGGGCCCCCGGCGGGGCTGTGGACCGTCAGCTCGCCGTCGACCGTACGGGTCCGCTGGACGAGTCCGGCCAGGCCGCCGCCCTGGGCGATGTGTGCACCGCCGCGGCCGTCGTCGGTGACCCTCAGTCGCAGCGTGCCGTCGCCAGTGGACACCTCGATGCGACAGCCGTGCGCCCCGCTGTGCTTGATGGCGTTGGCGAGCAGTTCGGCGGCGCAGTAGTAGGCCATGCTCTCGATGGCCGGGGTCGGCCGCTGCGGCAGGTCCACCGATACCTTGACCGGCAGCGCGGAGCGTGCGGCCAGGGTGGTCAAGGCGTCCGGCAGACCCGCGTCGAGGGCCGGCGGATGCAGACCGTGGGACAGGTCGCGCAGCTCGGTCAGGGTCTCGGCGGCATTGTCGCGGGCGCTCTCCACCAGGCGGTGCAGCTCGGGCCGGTCACGGTCGTCGAGCTGCTCGCGCACCATGTCCAGGCTCATCGCCAGGGCTGCGAGCCGGACCTGGGCGCCGTCGTGCAGGTCACGCTCGAGTCGGCGCAGCCGCTGGGCTGCGTCGTCGACGGCCAGGGCGCGGGTCTCCTCCAGGGTGCGTACCCGCTCGTCGAGGGCGGCCGGGCCGAGCAGCGCCCGCATCAGCAGGCGGTCCAGGGCGACGAGGGAACGGGTGAGCCAGGGCGCGGCCAGGAGGATCGCGCAGCCGACCGCGGCCGCGGTGAGGGCGGCGCCGAGCGAGTGCGGGTGCAGCCCGAGACCGGGGATGGGTGAGATCAGGCTGATGTCCCGCTGGCCGACCGCCCAGCGCAGCGGCGCGGTGATGTGCAGTGCGCCGATCACCCACCACGACACTGTCCACAGTCCGAGGGTTGCCACTGGCAGTTTCACCATGATGTAGGCCGTCGCCCGCCATGCGGTGACGTCGTAAAGTCGCGCTTTGACGCCCTCGATACGTCCGCGCCCGGCTTGCGGCCGGGGCGGCTCGGCGATGCGCTCGCCGAGCAGCCCTCGGGCGAGCCGGCGCTGCAGCGTGCCCAGGCCCCGGGCGAGCCCGAGCCCGGCTACCAGGAAGAGCAGGCCGGGCACCGCGCCCAGGACGGTGAGCGTGAGCGCACAGCCGAGCGTCACGACGATCACGGCGATGAGGGTGAACCCCACCAGGTTGGGGACGAAGGACAGCAGGCAGTACGCCGTCTCCTGCCACGCCCGGCGTGTCAGGGGCGCTGTCAGGACGGCGCGGGCGCTGTGGGGCTTGCGCATCGTGCCGTCCTCGCGGCTATGGGCCATCGGTTCCGATCCTATTGAAACCGATGGCCCGCAGCCGCGCCTTCATGCGCTGCGTCGCGTGACGCCTTCGATGGGACGTACGCGCAGCATCCTTGCCAGCGGGGCGCAGGACCCGGCCAGGACAATCCCGGCCCCGCTGACCAGCATCGCGGCCCAGACCCACACCGGCACCCCCGTAATCGGCGTACCGGCCTTGTCGCCCAGCGGCAGGAGCACCGCGAGCGCGGCCAGCGCCCCGGCGCCCAGACCCGCGAGGGCCGTTATCGCGCTCTCCGCCACCACAACCGCCGTCACCTGCCGCTTCTCGGCGCCCACCGTCCGCAGCAGGGAGAACTCGCGCAACCTCTCCACGGTCAGCATGACCAGCGTGTTCGCGGCCACGACCGCAGTGAAGCCGGCATAGAGCAGGGTTCCGAAGACCGCCGTCCAGTCCATCTGCGATTCCCCGGCCAGCGTCGCGAACTGGGCCACCGCGAAGGCCGTCATCATCGCGATCGGTGTGATCGCCGCCGCGAGGCGGCGCGAGCGGGCACGGGCCCCCGAGAGGGCCAGCTCACCGGTCACGCCTCCGTAGCGGCGCAGCAGGGGCGAGGCCACGGTCGTCGCCAACCGGCCGATCCAGGGGCCGCCCAGACCGATCGCGACGAGGTAGGTGAGCAGCACGATGGGGATCTCGGACGCCGCGTCCTTGGCCGGGTTCGAGCCGGCGATCACCGAGAGCGCGCCCCCGGCAGCCAGGAAGATCAGGGAGGCGAGGGCGCGGATGCGGCCGGGTCGGCTGCTGCCGGGCACCGCCGAGTCGGCCAGGGCCGCCGACGGGCGGGTCCGTGACGCGCGCCAGGCGGCGATCTTGCCGCCCAGCTGGGAGCAGACCACCAGGACAGCCGCCGTGACGAGCAGGGGGATCAGGCCGACGCTCATCGTCATCCCGTGCGGGACCATGCCGTGGGCGGCCAAGCCGTCGAACCAGACATGGGCGAGCAGCGCGCCGAGCCCGTAACCGACAGGCAGTGCGAGTACGGAGGTCCACAGCGCCTCGGTGGCCACCATGCGGCGGATCTGCCTGGGCTCGGCGCCGATCGCCCGCAGCAGCGCGCTCTCGCGGCCGCGCTGGGCGACGGCGAGGGACATCACCTGGCCGATGACGAAGATGGCCATGTAGACGACGAGGTTGCTGAAGGCGATGCCCATGTCGTAGAGCTGGGCCTGCAGGGGGGAGACGGGCACGCGTGAGGCGGACACGGCCATGGCCACGCACGCGGTGGTGACCGTACCGGAGAAGACCAAGGCAGCGAACGTGCCGGCGAAGGCGGAGGGACGGGCCTTGACCGAGGCGGTGGCCAGTCCGGTCGGGTGGAACAGGGTCATGCGAGCACCCCTACGGCGGGCCCGGGCTGTGCCGGGGCGGTGTCCTGGGCCAGGCGGCCTTGCGAGAGCCGCAGCACACGATCCGCCTGTGCGGCTACCCCCGGGTCGTGGGTGACGACGACGACCGTGGCTCCGTGCTCGCTGACCGCCTCGCGCAGCAGGCCGAGGACCCCGGCGGCGGTCTCCTGATCGAGCGCTCCGGTGGGCTCGTCCGCGAAGACGATGTCCGGCTCGGTGATGAGCGCGCGGGCGATCGCCACGCGCTGCTGCTGCCCGCCGGACAGTTCGCCGGGCCGCCGCTCCTCGCGCCCGTCGAGGCCGACGCGGGCCAGCATGCGACGCGCCCGCTCGGGATCGCGCCGCTTGCCGTCCAGGCGCAGCGGAAGCAGCACGTTCTCCTGCACGGTCAAGGCGGGCAGCAGGTTGAAGGACTGGAACACGAAGCCGATGCGCTCGCGCCGCAGCCGGGTCAACTCGCGCTCCCGCATCGCGCTGATCTCCCGCCCGGCCAAGCGCACCGTGCCCGAAGTGGGCCGGTCCAGACCGGCCGCGCACTGCAGGAAGGTCGACTTGCCGGAGCCGGAGGGCCCCACGACTGCGGTGAGGGTACCGGCGTGGAGCTGGGCGTCGAGATCGTGCAGAGCGTGGACCGTCTGCGGCCCGCGGCCGTAGCTCCGGCTGACCTTGTCCAGTTCAAGAACGGCGTTCATAAAGTCTCCTTCTGTTCAGGTGCCGGAAATGCGGCCTTGGCCTGGCACGTTCCACGCTATGGACCAGGAGCGGACGCCGGAACGGGGCTGTCCTCCCAGCTCCCTGGGGGAAATCCCCCAGGACGCAGGCGGTGCCTTGAGCTCCCACGCACGCTCCGCGCCGCTGACGCCGAACGCCCCGCGAGAGCGGCCGCCTCAACCCGTCCGGCGTCGTCGTCAGGGCCTTCTGCGGGTCAGTTGGGCAGAGGCCGGGGATCTCGGCCTCGAATCACCAGAGCCCTGCCCGATGTGCTCTCAACCTCAGATGCCAAGAACCGCACGCCCCGCGCCTGCCCCGTGTTCGAGCGCGTGCTGGGGTTGGAACCGCTGGTCGCGGTGGAACTGCCGGTGGTGAGGCTGCCGCACGGGCAGAAGGAGCGGCGGAACCTCGCCGCGGCCGCACAGTACCGGGAGCGAGAGGCGGGCATGGCCGACGGCACCAAGGTCGAGGTCGGGCTGGAGTGTTCGTCTCCAACAGCCGCCTACGGCGGGGCGCGATCGCGGCCGAGCGGGCCGCCCGGCTGACTGACCGAGTTCGGGATGCGCTGGGAGTAGAAGTCCGGACCCGGGGCGGCAGGCGGGTGGCCTGTCGCCCCGGGCCATGTCACGTCCGGGTCTCACGCGGGGGTTGGCGGGTGTCGGCCCAGGTCACCGGGCGCGGCAGGGGGCGCGACAGCCCCCACAACAGAGGCTGGCGAGGCAGTTCAGCGGCGGTCCTTCGCAGGGTAGAGGGTGGCGTGCTGCACCCTCAGATCCCACCACTGGTCGGCCGGGGGCGAGACGCGGGCGGCCAGCTGCTCCCGGAGGGTGGGCAGCGGGAGCATCAGCGGGCCGAGCTTCTTGTCCCTGCGGATCTTCTCGCAGTGCGGGCACTCCAGCCGGTTGGGGCCGGCCACCTCCGTCAGCTCCCGCCGCGAGCCCTCCTTCCCCCCGATCGAGCCGCGGCACGTCCAGCACGGGCGCAGCGCGGCGTTGGCGGTGCGGGCCGCCTCGAGGCGGGCGAGGGCCTTGGCCTCCCGCTTCCTCTTCTGCTGTTCCTGTTGCTGCTGGTGGCAGTCCCAGCAGCGGCCACCGGGGCGGCGGGTCCACTGCACCGGTCCCCGGGCCCCGTACTCGGTGGTGGTCTCCAGCCTGGGCACGTCTGAGCAGTCGGAGCAGGCCAGGGTGGCCATCAGCTCGGCGTGCTCCTGGCGGGCCTTCTCCTCCCGGGCGGCCTGGCGCTCGTCGTAGGCGTCACGGGTGTGCGGGCTCTCCAACGCCTCCAGCAGGGAGGACCGCCCGGCGCGGCCGAAGCGCCACCAGATCGGGCCGAGCGGGCCGTGCCCGGCCAGCAGCTCCAGAGTGGTGGCGACGACCGGTACGGCGTCTTCGTACTTGTGCCAGCCGTCACCGCCCGCCTCGTCGCCGGGCATCGTCCACCAGGCGGCACCGACAGCGTCGCGCGCCAGCGCCGCCACCTTCTCCTGCCGGTTGGCCAGCGCGGCGGGTGAGGCGTCGGTGACGACCAAGGCGACCGGCGGATAGCCGGGCCGGTCGTGGTCGGGCCAGGCCCGGCGCCACCAGTGCACCAGCCGGTCCTCCAGGTCCTCGTCGGCCAGCGCCGGGTCGGTGCTCTTCACCTTCGTGCAGAACAGCTCGCGGTAGGCGGTGAACTTCGCCGCCACCCGCTCCGGCGACATGGTCGAGCGGTCCACCTCCACCATCAGCACCGGCACCCCGATCTCCGGAGCCTGCCACACCGCGTCGGGGCGCACCTTCCGCCGGCCGCCCGGCGCCACGTACTCCACCTCCGTCGCCCAGTCCGCCAGCAGCCCGACCCCGCCCGGCGCGCCCGGTGCGGTGCCGCCCAGGACGAACGCGGCGATCGTCTCGTTCACCGCCATCGCGTGCTGCGCACCCGTACGCCCCGCGCCCCGGGCCGTCGATCCCATCTCCGAGCGGAACAGGCCCAGCACCTGCCCGGCCGCCTCCAGCCCGGCCGTGCCCTCCAGCCGCCACGTCTTGTGCCCCGCCCTCGTGTTGCCGTCGGAGGCCACCAGGCCGTGCAGCGCCAGATCGCGCAGCGCCTGGCGGATCATCGTGTTCGAGGCCGCGCCCGGGCGCAGCAGGCGCTGGAGCTGGTCGTGGCTGCTCGATTGCACAAGTCCGGGCGGGGCTGACTGTCCTCCCGGGCTTCCTCGGCGTTGGGTCGGAATGTCAGCCGCATGTACAACCAGAGCCGCGGATGGGCGGAGGCCGTCACCGCGAACTTCTCGGTGACGGCCTCCGGCCTCATTGCTGTCGGCGGTAGGGGGTGGGTGTCAGGCCCGTGCGAGCCAGGCCTCCGCCCGCAGTGTGTCTTCGCCGCTCTGCTTCCACTCGTTGATCAGGTGCCGTGTCCACGACCGGAACGGCTCGGCGCGGTAGGGCCGCGGGACGGCGAGGACCGAGCTCCGGCCCTCGTAGGTGGTTCCTTCGATGATCACTTCACCGTCGAGGGACATGGTGAACAGTCCGTCTCCGAGTGGGCCGATGATTCCTCCTTGGGTGGCTCCGGCAAGGTTCCAGTGTTCGCCGAGGGAAACCCGCAGCCATCGAAGTTCGGCGTCCTCCGACGGGTCCGGATACAGGTTCGCGAGAAGCAGGAACTGCCCGTTGTGTGAGAGGAGTCCGAAGTCGTCCGCCTGCCGGGACCAGGCAGCGTTGACCGCCGCGGTGAAGTCCGGATCGTCGTGCCCGATCTCGATGTCGACCCGGCCGTCCCAGGGACCGCAGGCCGCGGCCATCGAGGCGGACTGCGGCGGGCAGGAGGTGTCCGGCTCGATCCCGTGCAGAACGATGCCCGCGCGGATGAGTGCTGGTGTGATGTCCCGCATGTCCGTGGGTCCTCCTCAGATGCACTCGGGTTTGAACTCTTTCAGCGCGCCGTAGTTGTGGACTCCATTCGGCCCCGGGGGGACCCAGGCGTACTGGTTGGGCCTGCCGGGCTGTTCCCTGACGATAATTCGGTAGCCGTTGCCACCACCGTCCATGTCGTAGATGCGGGTGGTCACGCGGTCCGCTTCCGGGATGTCGTTCTCGGTGCCGGTGTAGTTGGTGATCCAACTGCGGTACCTGCTGGTGTTGCTCAGGTCTCTGCCGTCGAAGTAGTCCAGGTTCCCATTGAGATCGCGACGCTGCGGGCGACCGGAGAGCACTGCCCTGATGCCCCGGGTCACGAACCTGGGCCTGACCCCGGTGTCGTTGGCGTTGTGGACCAGTACCGGCGTCGCGCCGGCGTGGACGTAGTAGGTGTGGAGGTCGTGGACGGTGAGGTTGTAGGCGGTCTGGAGGGCATGGCGGTACCGGACGCCGGTGGCCTTCGCCGTCCGCCCCTCCGGGGTCCGCAGCAGGGTGCCGGGGACCACTCCTGCGGCGTAGACCCAGTTGTTGGCGGTCACGGACCAGATGAGGTGCCGGTCGGTGACGGTGAAGGTGGCCTTGACGCTGTCGGGGCCCACGACGTCGATCTCGGTGAAGTCCTCGTCGTCAGGGGTCGTGATGGTCTTGTCGACGCGCTCGGCAATGGTCTGACCGGTCCCGGGGTCGGTGGCGAGAACGGTGTCGCCGACCCTGATCTGCTCGATCGCGCGAGCGGTGCGGTCGCCCATCAGGACGCGGGTGCCGGCCGGGAAGCTGTCGCCGAGGTCGAGCATGCACGAGGCGTTCTCGAGCTTCTTGGCGGCCTTCTGGGCCTTCGCGGCCTCGTCCGCGAGCTGCTGGCCCTTCTTGCCCCACTTCAGGAGGTTGTAGGCGCTGGCGATCTCACCGAGTGCGGGGATGGCCGCGAGGCACGACCCGGCGGCGTCCATCCACTGGCCCTCGATGCCGTACCAGGCGCAGTTGTAGCCGTTCGCGCCGATCTCGAACGGGGCGTAGGGGATGGAGCCGAGCAGGGCGAGGTTGTTGTGGTCGTCCTCAGAGGTCTGGTGGTAGAGGTTGCCGGTGAAGTAGAAGATGCCTTGCATCTTCGACGCGAACATCGCCCGCTGGAGCATCTCGGTGAACTCGAGCTTGTCGTAGGCGTCGGAGGAAGCCTGTCCGGCGTCGATCGCGCTGGCGTGCGCGGCCTCGGCAGAAGTGCGGACCTGGGCCGCGTAGTTGTGGGCGACGTCCGCAGCTTCTTGGGCCGCGGTGGCGATCCCCGCAGCCCTGGCCGAGGCCTCCTGGGCCTGCTCGGAGGCCTTCTGGGCGCTGGCGCTGGCGGCGTTGGCCGCGCGGACCTCCTGGGCGGCCTGCGCGGCGGCCAAGGACGCACGCTCGGCGGAGGCCCTGGCCTGCTCGACGGCGTCGTTGGCGGCCTTGGCGGACTGCGCGGCCTGGGCCGCGTATCCCCTGGCCTCCTGTTCGGCGTTGCGGGCGCGGGCTGCGGCCTCGCGGGCTTCGAAGGCCTGCTGCTGCGCGGTGGAGGCGCTGGCGTAGGCCTGGGAGATGGCGGACTGGATCCGGGCGTTGTGCGCCGCGGTGAGCTGGTCCTTGTGCCGGGCGTTGAACTGGCCGAGCGTCAGGAACTGGCGCTGCATGATCGGAGCGCCTTCGAGGGCGATCCGTCCGGCGGCCTGGACCTCGGGGCCGCCTTCGCCGATGAGGCGGGCGATCTCGATCCGGTCGTCCGTCTCGCGCTGGACGAACTGCGCGGAGTTGAGGAACTGCAGCAGTGCATCGGTGGTGTTGGCGTCGAGGGCGGCTCGGCCGGCTTCTTGGACCTTGCGTCCGCCCTCGCCCATGATGCGGGCCACCTGCTTGCGGTACTCGATCGCGGCGACCTGGTGCTGGCCGGTCGTCAGGAAGGTGTGGATGGCTGCGGCGCCGCCTTGCATGGCGGTCAGGGCCGCCAGTGAGAGTTCGGGCTGCTCGGTCTCCCAGGAGATGGTGAGGGTGCGCTGCCGTTCGTCGGCGTTCACGGCCTTCTGCCAGCCGGTCCTCGCGTAGTCGCGGGCGGCGTCGCCGGACTGGGCGAGGGCGAACTCGGCCGCCGCGACCGACCAGGGTCCGCCGGTCTTGGCGACCGCGACGGCGATCTTGCGGCCGTTGGTGGCGACCTGCTGGGGGTCGGCACCGGGCTTGGTGGCATCGGCGGCCAGGGCGGTGGCCTGGTCCGCGAGGGCCTTGCGGTCGGCTGCGGACTTCGCCGCCCGGGCCTTGTCCGCGTCGTAGGCGGCCTTCTGGTCCTGGGCGTCGGCGACGGACTCGTTGGTGCGGGCGGTGAGGTCCTCGTCGGCGGTCTTGAGGGCGAGTTCGTGGACTCGCTTGGCGCTGTCTGCCGCTGTGGTGGAGGCGGCGGCGGCCTGGGTGGCGGCGTCGGCGTGGGCGGTTGCCTGGGCTGCCGCGTCAGCGGCCTGCCCGGCGTGTGCGGCTGCCGCGTCGGCGGCGTCCGCCGCCGCGGTGGCGTGGGCGACGGCGGAGTTGACCGCTGTCATCGCCTCGGTCGCCGCGTCAGCGGCTTGCGCGGCGAAGGCCGCCACCGCGGCCGCGGCCCTGGTGGCCTCCTGGGCGTGGCGGCGCGCGGAGGCGGCGGCCGCCTGGGACTCGTCGGCGCTGGCGCCGACGGCCTTCGCGGCGTTGCCCGCGTCATCGGCGGACTGCGCGGCCGCGCCGACCTGGACGAGCGCGTCGTTGGCCGCGTTCACCGCGTCCCGGGCCGCGTTGCCGGCTTCCTTGGCACGCTGCGCCATCTGAATGATGTCGGGGGCGTTCTTGGTCGCCTCACGGGCAGCCTGCGCCGCCTTCTTGGCGGCGTCGGCCTTGGTGGCGTCGGTGGAGGCCAGGGCAGCGGCTTCGCGGGTCTGGGAGACCAGTTGTTCGATGGAAGCGGCGATCTGGCTGGCATCGGCGGCCGCGCTCGCGGCCTGCCGCGCCGCGGCGTTGGCGGCCCGCGCGGCGGAGATCGCCGACTGAGCGGCCTCCGCGGCACGCCGGGCCGCCGCGGCGGCCCGGTCGGCCGCGGCCGCGGCCTTGGCGGCGTCGTTCTGCGCGGCGACCGTCTCCGCCGCTGCATCAGCAGCAGCCTGCTTGGCCAGCTTCGCCGCCTGCACTGACTGGTCGGAGGCTTCCTTGGCCGCGTCGGTCTCACGCGTCGCGGCGGCAGCCGACTCGGAGGCCTGTCCCGCGAGCTTGGTGACGTCCGCGTACTCCAGGTCCTGGGCGCGGGCGACGAAGCGGCCGACCTTCACGAAGTCGCGGACGTTGTCGATCGAGCCGTCCAACGCCGCCCGGCCGGCGGCCTGGGTCGCGGGCCCGCCCTCGCCGATCGCCCGCGCCGCCGCGATCCGGTCGTCCAGGTCCTTGAGGGGTTGGTACTTGTCCGTCAGAAACGTCCGGACGTCGTCGATCGAGCCGTCCAGCGCCGCCCGGCCGGCCTCCTGCACGTGCCGTCCGCCCGCACCGATCGCCCGCGCCGCCTCGATGCGCTGGTCGGTCTCCAGCGGCGCCCGCCAACCGGAGGCGAGAAAATCGCGCAGTTGCTGCGGTGTTCCGCCCAACGCGGCCTGCGCGGCCTCGCGCAGCTTCCGCCCGCCCCGCGTCGCGATGTCCATGGCCAGCTGACGGTCGTCCACAGCCTCGGCCACGGTCCGCCCCGCGTCGAGGAACTGGCGCACATCAGTGTCCGAGCCCACCAGCGCGGTCTCCGCCGCCGCGCGCAGCGCCGGCCCGCCCTCACGCCACAGCGCCACGGCCTTTCCCCGGTCGGTGTCCGGGAGGTCCATCGACCTGAACTGGCTGGGTGCTGGGTCCACGGCCACCGCCGGAGCCGCACCGGCGAGCGCGCCGGCGGTCATCGCGGTGGCCAACAGCACGTTGACCGCCCGCCGAAGGCCGCTTCCGTTCTCTGGTGTTCGTCTTCTCGGGCCCACTGCCACTCCCATTTCCTACGCTTTTCGCATTCCGGACGGGAGTGGTGAGAGCGGCAGGGAAAATGGCATGAGGTAATTCGGCGAACGGCCGATGTCCGCCCCGATGACGGGTCGTCAGACATCGCCTCGACCGGCGCATCGGCTGTTCACACACAGTGATGACGAACCGTCAGATCGTCACATCTCCCATGGCCAACCGGCCTAGTCAGGTCCCCCTCCCCATTCCCGGCCGGTACCTTATATTAATTTCCGCCACCCAGGTAACAGGCGATGGAATGTCCGGTTTTGCCTGGGCAGATCACTAATTCGACAGCTATGAGATTCAGGGGTACGTTCGTGGGATTTCGTTCCAGATGGCCGATACCGATCGCCGTCACCGCGATCCTTTTGGCCGTTCCGACCGCCACCGTGCCGGCCGTTGCCGCCAACGCGGCCAACTCCGCCGCGCCCTCCGCGGTCGAGGACGGCGCCTACCCGGACTCCGCCCGGCTCCTTCAGCAGACCGGCGTCACGCTGACCGCCGGCGACGGGCACATCACCCTCACCGACTGCACCTCCGACTACCAGGTCAAGGTGTTCACCGGTCTCGCCCAGGCCCAACCAGGCAGCACCGTCTGCTTCAAGACCACCGGGACGAGCGGCTACCTCGCCCTGAGCGTGCCCGAGGTCTTCGCCATCGGCACCTACGCCGACCGGTCACTGACCGCCCAGATCAGCGTCGGTGGCACCACATCGAGCGTGTCGGTCGGAGCGAACAAGACCGTTCCGGTCGGCGAGTCCGCACCTGGCGGAACCGGTGTCGCCACCCTTCTAGAGCTCCGCGTCACAGCTCCCGCCGGCACTCCGGCAACCACGCCGACCGACCCGGCCACCGCCTTCAACACGAAGCTCACCATCGGCGACAAGGGCCGCAGCTGCTCCGGCGCCCTCGTCGACCCCCTCTGGGTCATCACCGCCAAGAGCTGCTTCGCCGACAACCCCGCATCCTCGATCGACGTAGCCTCCGGCGCGCCCAAACTCGCCACCACCGCCATCGTCGGCCGAACCGACCTCAACGCCACCGGCGGTAGCTCCGTCGCCGTCGCCGAACTCGTCCCCGCCGCGAACCGCGATGTGGTCATGGCCCGCCTCGCTTCACCGGTAACGGGCATCACGCCGCTGGCCATCGGCGGCACCGCGCCGCTCCAAGGCGAGGAACTCCAGGTCGCCGGATACGGGCGCACCAGGACCGCGTGGACCAACGACAAGCTCCACACCGCAGCCTTCTCCGTCAGCTCGGACGTCACCACCGGCTTCGACATCACCCCGAAGACTCCCGCCGACGCCACCGCCTGCAAGGGCGACACCGGCGGCGCCGTCTGGCACGCCGAGAACGGCAAGCCGGCCCTCGTCGCTGTCACCAGCCGCGCCTGGCAGGGCGGATGCCTCGGTACCGATGCCACCGAGACCCGCGCCGGTGCCTACTCGGCGCGGACCGACGACCTCGCGGGCTGGGTCCAGGACGTGCGTTACCGGACCATCGAGATCAAGCCGGGTACCCACCTGTTCGCGATCGGCTCCGAGGGTTCCACCTACGGTCTCGACGTGAACTACGCCACCGGGGTGTGGGGCAGCAGCTGGAAGCGGCTCGACGGCACCAACCTCAAGGCCATCACCAGCGTGACCACCGGCAATACCGTTCACCTGTACGCGGTCGCCGCCGACGGCCACGTCTACAACCGCGACGGCGTCACGGGCGGCTACTGGAGCAGTTGGCAGGAGGTCCCCGGCGGCCTGAGCGGCGCCAAGGCGATCACTGCCAGCGTCACCGAAGGCACCAAGGTCCACATCCAGGTCATCGGCGCCGACGGCATGTACAACCAGGACGCCAACTACACCGCAGGCACCACCTGGTCGGTCTGGACCAAGATGGACAGCACCAACCTCAAGACCATCACCAGCGCAGTCACCGGCAACACCGCACACATCTACGCCGTCAACGAGGACAACAAGGTCTACACCCGCGACGCCAACTACAGCGTCGGCTGGACCAACTGGGTTGAGATCCCCGGCGCCCTGACCGGCGCCAAGGCGATCACCGCCAGCGTCACCGAAGGCACCAAGGTCCACATCCAGGTCATCGGCGCCGACGGCATGTACAACCAGGACGCCAACTACACCGCAGGCACCTGGTCGGTCTGGACCAAGATGGACAGCACCAACCTCAAGACCATCACCAGCACGGTCACCGGCAACACCGCACACATCTACGCCGTCAACGAGGACAACAAGCTGTACGTCCGCGACGCCAACTACAGCGTCGGCTGGGGCAGCTGGGCCGAGGTTCCCGGTGGTGCTGCCGGCCTCAAGGGCATCACCGCGACCACCAGCGGCTGAACCCACAACCGGTCCACCTGATGCCCCGCACCTATGCGGGGCACCCAGGCGCTGACCCGCACAGGTCCGGCAACCCGCTCCGACGGGTTGCCGGACCTGCCGCCGCCGTCGTCCAGGCCGCCAACCGCAGCCCACACACCGCTTCACCGCCCGAACCACACTCGGATGGGTCGCCGATATCCGCACAGGTCAACGCACACGTAAGCCCCGGGAACCGGCGTTTACGGGGTACGGTTCTTCACCAGGTAGACCTTGGTGTGCCGCACCCGGTCCTTCCACCAGCGGTTGGCGAGAGGCGGGGGGCGAGAGGCGGGGGGCAAGCAGCTCCCGGCGGGTCAGGGCGGGCAGCACCAGCGGGCCCAGCTCGTTCTCCTGCCGGTCGCGTTCGCAGTAAGGGCACTCCAGCCGGTTCGGGCCGGCCACCTCCGTCAGCTCCCGCCGCGAGCCCTCCTCACCCCCGATCGAGCCCCGGTACGTCCAGCACGGGCGCAGCGCGGCGTTGGCGGCGCGGGCCGTCTCGAGGCGCGCCTTCGCCTTGACCTCCCGCTCCCTCTTGCGGCGTTCCTGGACCTGCTGGTGGCAGTCCCAGCAGCGGCCACCGGGTCGGTGGGTCCACTGCTGTGCGCCTCGGGGGGCCGTACTCGATGGTGGTCTTCTGCCTGGGCACGTCGGAGCAGGCCAGGGTGGCCATCAGCTCGGCGTGCTCCTGGCGGGCCTTCTCCCTCCGGGCTTCCTGGCGCTCGGCGTAGGCGGCGCGGTGTGCGGGCTCTCCAACGCCTCCATCGCCCGGCGCGGCCGAAGCGCCACCAGACGGGGCCGAGCGGGCCGTGCTCGGCCAGCAGCGATAGGGTGGTGGCGACGACCGGCACCGCGTCGTGGTACTCGTGCCAGCCGTCACCGCCCGCCTTGTCGCCGGGCATGGTCCACCAGACGGCACCGACGGCGTCGCGCGCCAACGCCGCCACCCTCTCCTGCCGGTTGGCCAGAGCGAGCGGTCCGGCGTCGGTGACGACCAGTCAGGCACCCGCTCTACAGGGTGCCCTCCCAGGTGTGTGCACGGGCTCCACCGATGACAACTCCCGGGAGTAGAACGGCGGACGTTGCCGCGTCCCCGTTCACCACAGGTGACGTACGCTCATGCACGTCACCTGTTGCGTTTGTTCGGGGTACCCCGAACGTCGTCCAGCCGCTCTCACCACCCTGACTCTTCCCTCCAGGGGCTCAGGGCCAGTGGGGTCAGCCCCGTGAGGACGCGGAGAAGGGACTCTCGTCAGCCAACCTCGACGTAGGCGACCAGGACGATCGTGCCGAGCACCGTGGAGACGTAGGCGATGCGGACGCCGTCCTTGGCGTACTCGCGGACCGGGCTGGACGGTTGGCGCTGAACACCGGTCTTCGGATCCAGGGCGATCGCGTTGAGGTGCGGATCGAGCCGGGCCAGAGCAACGTCGTCCATCTCCGCGATCTGCCGCTCGGCCACCTCGTGGAACGTGATGACGGCCCGCCGGCGTGAGGGTCGCTCAGGCAACCTGCTGCTCCTGGTCATCGGGCAGCCCACGCTCAGCCCGGATCTCGTCCCAGGTCCGGCACCGGTTCAGGTCCACGCCGTGCTCCGCCAGATCCAGCAGGACGTAGGCCAACCGCGGGTCCTCCAGCGCAGCGTCCCTCGCGGCCTCGCGCAGCCCGTCAGCCTCGGCCGGGTCGAAGGTGAGGTGCATCGCTCCTCCTTCATCTGTGTGTCCGTCAGCTGAGGCTAGCGCAGCCGACTTGGGCCGCGGAGGGTTCGACCGTCGGCAGGGAGGCCCCGGAGGAGGATTCGGCAGTTCCGGGATCGTGGAACTGCCGAACGAGGGAGAACTCCGGCGCTACGGGACCCGGGTCACAGCGCCGGAGGTGAACCACTGCACAAGGGTGACCGTCAGGTGCACGGCCATCTGTGCCGCCTCCTGGCTCTCGGGCCGGGTTACGGTCTCGGAGAGCTTCGCCGAGCAGCGGGGGCAGAGCGGACGACGGCTCTCCCGCTCCGCCTCCCTCCGCTTCCGGTCGGCTTCCCGTCGCTCCCGCTCAGCCGCGAGGCGCTCGCGCTCCGCCTGCTCCTGCTCGGCTTCCAGCCGCTCCCGTTCCGCCTGCTCTCGCTGCCGCTGGGCCTTTCGCCGCTGCCGCTCGGCCTCCTCCCGCTGCCGGCGCTGCCGTTCCAGAGCGGCGAGCTGGCGCTCCAGCAGCCGGTCGCCGTCCTCGTTGTCCAGGGCGTCGGCGAGGGTGTGCCAGCCGGGGCGGCCGAAGCGGATCCACACCTCACCGTCCGCGCCGAAGCGGCGCAGGTGCGACAGGGTGGTCGCCACCACGGGCAGCGCCTGGTGCCAGTCGCGGGCGGTGACGCCCTTCACCGGCACGGGCCGGGGCGCCCAGATGTTCTCGGAGCCGGCCTCCACCGCCTCGATCCGGCGCAGCAGCCGCTTGTCGTCGCGTTCCTGCTTGGCCTTCTTCTGGGCGGGGGTCAGCGGTGCGGTGCCGGGGCGGGGGCGCTTGCGGCCGGCTTCCAGGACGAGGGCGACCGGGGGCAGGCCCTCGCGGCCGGTCGGCGGGTAGAGGGCCGACCACAGCCGAAGGGCGTTACTGGCGGGCCCGGGCTTGAGCAGCGCGGCGTCGAAGTCCTTCCGGTTGACGCCCCGGGCAGGTAGCTCGCACCAGGTGCGGTAGGCGGCCAGCTTGGCGACCAGGGTGCCCGGCCCCTCGTTCTCGCGGTCCACCTCCACCAAGAGCACGGGGACGTCGGTGCCCGGGTCGCGGAGCACCAGGTCGGCGAAGAGGCTCCGGCGGCCGGGCAGCTTGTGCTCCACCTCCGTGGAGAACGCCTCCAGGTGGCCGATGCCCGCCTTGGCCAGCAGGCCAGCGGTGGCCACCACGTCCAGGGCGTGCTCGGAGTACGCCGCAGCGCGCTTCTCCCGTACGGGGCGGGCCGCGGCGAGCTTCGTCCCGGCGGGCAGGAGCGTGGTGGCGTCGCGGCGGCCGGCCGGGGTCAGGTACCAGAGCTTGCGGCCGTCCGGCAGGGTCAGCTTCTCGCGGACCTTCCCGGCATCGCACAGGTCGCCCAGGGCGTCGCGGACCGAGCGGTCGGAGCGCTGGTGGGGCAGGACGAGCGGCCACAGCTCCCTGGGGGTGGCCCGCTGGAACAGGGCGAGCGCGGCCAGCACGCCGCCCCGCACCGGGGCGGTCGATCCGCGCTTCCACTCCCCCTCCTTCTTCTCCGTGCTGCTCCGGTCTTCGACAGCGGCAGCATCACGGAGGCGAAGGAGAGGGGAGGGAGAGGAGTTGTCGCCACCGCCCGACC
>NZ_JBSFGS010000048.1:0-36134 GCF_053596675.1 Kitasatospora sp. NPDC001664 | reverse complement strand
CCGAGCGAAGCTCGACCTCCTCCGCAGGCGCGTGCTCCTCACCCGGCCGTGAGGGCTGGGCAGTCAGTCAGGGGACTGCCCTATCGCCACAGGTCAGCTCCGTCACGCCCACTGGGATCCATCGTGAGGAGATCCTCGTGCAGACCCGCGAAGACGCGCCCCGTCGGAGAGAGGTCCTCCCCGGTCTCCATCACCCTCCAGCCGACTTCGACGCCCGAGGCGTTCACATCACCGCCGGCGTCAAGCTCGTCTAGCGTCGTGAACACCGACTCATAGGCCACTGCCCGAGCCAGGAGAACCAGGTCGGCCCGGTCCGCGCCGGCGGCAAGGAGCCGCTTGGCGGCTGGGAGTTGATCGAGGGCACCCGGATCGGCCCAGTCGTTGATCGGACTACGCCACAGGCTTCGGAGCAGCATGAACCGGGCGAGCTGCGGCAAGTCCTCGCTCAACTCCGACCTGACCCAGTCCGCAGCGTCAGCCGCACCAAGAGCATCGAGCTGGGCACGCAACGACAGTGCCAGGGCCTGCGACTTGGCATCCAGGCCGTTCAGCCACGCCTGCCACTCTGTCTGGGGATCACTCACCGCACCAGCATGCCCTATGGCCACCACGGGCTGACCAGGGGATCGCGCCGATCACGGAACTCGCGCCAGAGCCGCCGAGATCCGTTCTGACGGTCAGTCGAATGCCTTGTGGGCAGACAACTGATCTCCCTGCCCGGTGTGACAAGTAGTCACCTGGTCAGGTGTACGCACGCCGCTGTGGGCTGGGTTGGTCAGGCCTCGCGTATGACGCCGTCCCGGTGGTCCTGGAAGGCGTGCGAGCTTGTGGCGGCGTCGTGCGAGGCAAGGAAGGTGCCCTCGGAGATGTCGAGGACCCGGCAGCCGACCGCGTCGGCGATCCGGAACACGGCCGTCAGGGCGTCATAGCCGGTTCCCCGGACGTGCAGCATGATCGATTCGACGGGGTCGTCGGAGCCGATGTTCACCTCGACGGACCAGGCCGGGCCGGCGAGGTGTCCCCAGGCCGGATCGGTGAGGTCGATGCCGGGGATCCGCTCGCGCAGGGCGGCCGCGACGTGCTCGCGTGAGCCCAGGGGGTCGGAGCGGAAGCCGTCCGGGAGTTCGTCGACCGCGGTGACGTCGGCGGGAGCGGGAAGCAGAAGCAGGTCCCAGCTCATGAAGTCCTCCGGATGATGTAATGGTGACCGCCCCCGCAGCAATTACCGAACACCTCTGGCCAGGGCAGAACGCGCTTTTCAGGCTTTCCTGGCCGCCCGGCTGCTCTTCTGGAAGCTGCGCACCGGGAACAGGTGGTAGGACCAGGGGAATGCCTTGATATATCCAGCTGCTGCCTCAAAATGTGGCTTTGCCCGGTCGTGCTGTCCCGTGAGTGAATACCAGAAGGCGCAGTAGTTGTGCAGTGCGTGCTGGCCTTCGATGTTCCCGTGCTCAAGCCATCCGTCGACGGCCTTTTCGATCGTGTTTCGTATGGAGTACTTGGCAGTCACCCCGAGCCGCTCACTGGCGGGGCTGTCGAACCATAGCTCGATGTAGGCCTGCACGATGTTCAGGTGCACGGGCGATCCGGCCGGAGCGGTGCTGCGCTGCTCCTCGATGGCGTTCTGCAGCACCGGGAACGGGGTGCCCCACTTCGGGGACAAGGAGAGGACCATCTGTTCGTTTCCGTGCAGGTGAGCTGGACTGCGGCGGTCCAGTTCGGCGAACCGCTCCAGCGTCCGGCGGGGGCCGATCTGCTGGCCTCGGGCCATGTGCACGAGAAAGACCCATGGCAGCGGGTCCTCGGGAGCGTAACCTGCGGCTGTGTAGCAGATCTGCTCGGCGCCCTGGAGGGTGTCCCGGAACCCGCGGAACGCGGCTTGGTCCGTCTGGCTGGCCCGCGCATACCCGCGAATCTGCCATGCCCTCAGAACCTCATGGGCTCCGCGAAGCGTCCAGGAATTCGCGTCGTCTGCCAGGTTCTCAAACGAGTGCTGGAGTGAGGTGGGGATTTCCGTCCCGTGCAGACGCACCAGTTCTTCGGCCGCCACGTAGGCAATATCAGCCCTGACGTTATGGTCGGAGAAATCTGCCATCGCATGGACCACGGACGATGTGTCGCCGCGCCGGATGGCATCGCGGGCGGCTATCAGCTCCGTGCGGCCGTAGGTTCGGTCCAGTCGAGCAGTTCGGAATGGCAGGAGCAGCGTTCTGATCACCTCGGAAGGATAGTCACACGGAGCACCTGGACGGACTCCGCCCCCCCACCTCCGTCTCGCCGCTGCCAGTGCTGGGCCCTGGTGGCGATTGGGCCGGGCGGGACGGTGGCCAGCGCCGGCAGCGGTGACTTCTCGGCAGGAGCCGCACCGCGCTGACCGTCGACCACTACCCGGACCAAGCGCCCCGCGCAGGCCCACATCCGGCTCCGGCAGGCTCAGATGCTGAGCAGGACGGCCCGGGTGAGCGTGACGGCTTGTCAAACTGCTGGCTGGGGCGGCCCGGCCCCGGGGGCCGGAGGTGGCACAACCGTGGGCGAGGATGTCTCCCATGACGATCTTCCCGGTCACAGTCCCCGCGTCCCTGGTCAGCGCCACCGGTCTGGAACCGGAGGCAGGCGACTGGCACCGTGCGGTGCGGCACGCGGTGGGTACTCCGGACGGTGAGACGTACGTACTCAGCGGCCTGTGGCGGCAAACCCGGTATGGCGGGGTCGACGACGGCCGGGACTTCATCTGCCAGTTGATCACCCGTCACGGCCCGGACGGCGAGGCCCGCGCCACGGCCGTGATCACGCACGAGGCGCCGGGCGGCGCCGGCCCGACCTCGACGGTCCGCCGCAGCGAGAGCCTGACGCTGCTCCCCGACGGGACGCTCGTGCTGAGCGGCAAGCCCGGCAACACCCACCTGTTCACCCCGGAACTGGACCGGCTACTGGCCGCCTGGCACATGGACGATCGGCCCAGCTGGAGCGACGAGCCGCAGACCGACGACCCGTTCGCCGCCACCGTTTCCGTCACCCCCGGTGGGCGGCTGCTGTGCCTGACCTCCGA
Source organism: Kitasatospora sp. NPDC001664 (assembly GCF_053596675.1). NCBI lineage: Bacteria > Bacillati > Actinomycetota > Actinomycetes > Kitasatosporales > Streptomycetaceae > Kitasatospora > Kitasatospora sp. NPDC001664. The sequence continues at coordinate 33,085 of NZ_JBSFGS010000048.1, read as the reverse complement.
GCACCGCCTCGAGAACTGGGGCTACCCCCGCGGCAACCTGATCGCCGTCTCCGAACCCGGCGACCACCTCGCCCCAGGCCACAAGCCCGTCCTGCGGGCGATTGCGCGTGGCGGCGTCGTGCGGGGTGAGGAAGGTGCCCTCGGAGATGTCGAGGATCCGGCAGCCGGCCGCGTCGGCGATCTGGAACACGGCCGTCAGGGCGTCATAGCCGGTGCCCCGGACGTGAAGCATGATCGATTCGACGGGGGCGTCGGAGCCGATGTTCACCTCGACGGACCAGGCCGGCCCGGCGAGGTGCCCCCGGGCCGGATCGGAGAGGCCGATGCCGGGGACCCGCTCGCGCAGGGCGGCCGCGACCTGCGCGCGTGAACCCAGGGGGTCGGAGTGGAAGTCGTCCGGGAGTTCGTCGACCACGGTGGCGCCGGCGGGAGCGGGAAGCAGAAGCAGGTCCCAGCTCATGAAGTCCTCCGGATGCTGTCGTGACCGTCCCCGCAGACAGGGCAGGCGCGTTCGTCGATCGAGTCCAGGGCCACCGGGTGACCGCAGAAGTCGCAGGGACGTGTGCCCTCGTCGATTGCTTGCCGACCAGCGGACTCGTCTTCCATGGCGCCAGCGTGTCAGACCGCCGATAGCTCGTGCGTGCTTCCGGTAGGTGCTGCTGCTCCGGGGGAGAGTTGCGGGGCCGGATCGCGACGGTCACGGACGACGAGGACCTGGCCGCAGTCGTGCGCCGCCGCATCGCCCAACCTGAAACCGGATCACCGAGTGGCCGTCGATACACCACTCCAACGGACGTGACCGATCTGGCGGTGCGGTCACGCTGGTGCCTCGCTGTTCCCCGCCACCTCGCGTTCGGCGAGGAAGGCGTCGAGGAGCTCGAACAGGACCGCGATGGCCCGCTGCTCCTCCTCGGGTGGGAGGTTCCCGATGCCCTCCCATCCTTGGGGCAGAGCGATGTGCAGGACTTGGCCCGGCCAGCCGTGGTTGCAGTCTCGGCCGCGGCGGGCGACCAGCCACTCGTGGAAGCCGGCGAGAGGGTCTGGACCGCCGTGGCGGTCGGCGTGCGTTGCATAGCCGGAAAGGAAGACGGTCACCCTGTCGAACGAGCTCTTGCCCACGACCATGCTTGGTCGCCGGCCCATGAAGGCGAAGAACTCGCGCGCGGTCAGACCTCGGCGAGACCCGTCGAACTCAGTCGTCGTCGTTCGGCAGCCAGTCGGTGGGGTGGGTGGGGGCCAGGCGGCGGACCACTTCGGCGAGTTCGACGCAGGCCTGTTCGAGGCGTAGGTGGGTGCTGCGCTGCTCCGCGACGATGGCGGAGAGCAGCAGGCCGGTGAGTGCGGCGCAGGCGTTGAGGGCTTGGAGCATCACCATGTCGGCGACCAGGCCGTGGTCGGCGAACGGGCCGGCGTGGTGGGTGGCCGCCGTGATGGTGAGGACCGAGACGATGGCCACACAGGGTGCGGCGCCGGGGAGTTGGAAGCGGAGGGCGGCCCAGATCAGGAAGGGGAAGACGAGGAAGAGCACGCTCAGTTTGGTGGAGGTGGCGATGACCGTGACGGTGGCGGTCCCGGCCAGGAGGAGCAGGGGCTCGGCCCAGTCGAGGAGGTCGGGGTCGTCGGGGAGGCGGACGATGCGCAGGGCCAGCAGCAGCGGGGTGACCACCAGGACCCCCATCGCGTCGCCGGCCCACCAGGCCGACCAGGTGGGCCAGAAGCCGCCGTCCGGCAGGCTGTCGCTCAGCCCCAGCACGGCGACGCCGACGGTGGAGCTGATGAGCATGGCGGCGAAGGCCCCGAGGAAGACCAGCGCCATCCCGTCCCGCAGCCGGTCCAGCTCGGTCCGGAAGCCGACCCGACGGAGCATCAGGTAGGCGGCGACCGGGGCGAGGGTGTTGCCCGCGACGATGCCGATGGAGCCCCAGCGCGGGGTGCCGCCCGAGGCGATCACCAGGAAGGCGCCGAGGGCGACGCCGGGCCAGACCCGGAGCCCGAAGAGCAGCAGGGCGGCGAGCGCGATGCCGGTGGGTGGCCAGAGCGGGGTGACCCTCGCCCCGCCGATCACCACCTGCTGCATCAGGCCGAGCCGTCCGGCCAGCAGGTAGACGGCGGTGACGGCCAGCAGGAGGCCGCCGGTGGCCGCCAGGCGGCGGAGGTCGCGGGTGGGGGGAGCGGTGGGCAGCGGCACAGGAGCCATCACACTACGGCCGGGCGGCGGACCGGCCGGTGACACGCGCGGAGAAGGGGGTCCGTGGGGTGGCGCACCGGCAGGCGGGGGAGCAAACCGGCGGGCGGAGAGCGGTCGGGCGGGCCGGGAGCCGGTCCGTCAGCCGTGACGGAGCACCAGGACGGCGGCGTCGTCGGTGTGCCCGGTCAGTTCGGCCACGGCCAGCAGTTCGGTCGCCAGGTCCTCCGGGGCGGCCCGGCCGCGCTCGTGCAGGACGGCCGCCACCCGGTCCAGACCCGCCTCGATCGGGAACTGTGGCCCCTCGACCACCCCGTCCGTGACCAGGGCGACCACGCCCGGCCCGGTCAGCCGGTGGCGGTTGACCGGGTAGCGCTGGCCGGGGAGCACGCCCAGGGGCGGTCCGCCCTCGTCGTCGTGGTGGTGCACGGCTCCGTCCGCGTCGGCCCAGACCGGCGGGACGTGGCCGGCCCGGGCGTGCCACAGCTCTCCGGTGGCCGGGTCGTAGCGCAGGAAGACGCAGGTGGCGAAGCGCCGGACGGCCATGGATATCAGCAGGTCGTTGGCGCGCGAGAGCACCTCACCGGGGTCGGCGACGGTGCTCGCCAGTGCGCGCAGGCCGACCCGGACCTGGCCCATCACGGCGGCCGCCTCCACGTCGTGGCCCTGGACGTCGCCCAGCGAGAAGGCCACCGAGCCGTCGGGGAGCAGGAAGCCGTCGTACCAGTCGCCGCCGATGCTCAGGCCGTTCCGGGCCGGGGCGTAGCGGGCGGCGGCCCCGAGGCCCGGCACCTGGGGGAGCGCGGAGGGCAGCAGCTCGCGCTGCAGGGCCTCGGCGAGCTCGACCCGGGCCTTCTGGAGCTCGGCCTGCTCCAGCGCGGACGCGGTCAGCCGGCCGAGCTCGGTCAGCAGGTCGTCCGCGCTGCGGCGGGCGGGGTGGCGGCGTCCCGTCATCGGCCCTCCGGCGGCGTGTGGGCGAGGTGGCGAGAGCCAGCCTATGTCGACCGAACGGGGGATGGCTGCCCGGTGCGGTCCGGTGCCGGGGAGGCCGTGGCGGACCGTAGTGCGGTGGTCACGCCGGGCTCACCACCGCTGTTCCTTCACCACGGCGCGGACGGCGTCGCGGAGCTGGTCGCGCTGGGGCTGGAGGGCGCGGTCGAGGGCGGGGGCGAAGGGGAGCACGGTGCCGTCGGGGCGGGTGATGCGGCGGGGCGGGGCGGTGAGGCGCATCTGCTCGGCGGCCGTGGCGAGGACCTCGGCGCCGATGCCGCAGCTGCGGTTGGAGTCGTCGATCACCACCAGGCGGCCGGTGCGCTCCAGCGAGGCGGCGAGGGCGTCCCAGTCGAAGGGGTACAGGGTGCGTGGGTCGAGCACCTCGACCGAGATCTCGGGGGCGAGCTCCTCGGCGACGGCGAGGGCGTCGTGCACCAGGTGGCCGACCGCGACCACGGTGACGTCGGTGCCCTCGCGGTGGATGCGGGCCTGGCCGAGCGGGATCGGGGCCAGGTCCCAGGTGACGGTCTCGCGGACCGCCAGGGCGGCGGCCGGGGCGAAGACGACGACCGGGTCCGGGTCGGCGACGGCCGAGCGGAGCAGCCCGTAGGCGTCGGTCGGGGTGGCCGGGACGACGGTCTTCATCCCGGCGTGGGCGAACAGGCTGTAGGGGTGGTCGGAGTGCTGGCCGGCCCAGCCGTCCCGGGAGCCGGAGCCCGGCACCAGGCAGGTGAGCGGGACGGAGGCCTGACCGCCCGTCATCAGGGAGAACTTGTGTGCCTGGTTGACCAGTTGCTCGAAGACCAGGAAGAGCAGCGAGGGGATCTGGAACTCGATCACCGGCCGCCGCCCGGTCAGTGCGGCGCCGATGGCCATCGAGGTGAAGGCCTGCTCGGAGAGCGGGGTGTCGACGATCCGGCCGGGGCCGAACTGCTTGAGCAGGTTGAGGGTGGGGCCGGCCATGCCGGCGCCGATGTCCTCGCCGAACACGCAGACGGCCGGGTCCTCGGTGAGGGCGTCGGTGAGGGCCCGGTTGAGGGCCTTGGTGTAGGAGAGCCTCATGCCGGCACCCCCGGGCGAGGGCGCAGGCCGTCGGCGTAGAGGTGGTCCAACGCACTGTCGGGGGAGGGGAGTTCGGAGGCGAGGGCGAAGTCAGAAGCGGCCGCCAGCTGTTCGGCGACCGAGGCGTCCAGCTCCGCGGCCTGGCCGGGCGGCAGCAGCGCGGCGGCGCGGGGCAGCGGGTCGAGGCCGCGCCAGCCGTCGACCTCCTCGGGGGTGCGGTAGTGCAGTTTCATCAGCCGTTCCATGGTGTGGTGGCCCTCGTAGCGGTAGGTGCGGCACCGGAGGAAGCCGGGGCCGCCACCGGCGGAGGCGCGTTCGACCGCCTCGGCGGCGGCCGCGCGGACGGCCTCGGTGTCCATCCCGTCCACCTCCACGGCCGGGATGCCGAAGGCGGCGGCCCGGCCGGTGGCGCTGCCGGCCACCGCCACCGAGGCGGGCAGGGTGGTGGCGTAGCCGTTGTCCTCGCAGACGAAGAGCACCGGCAGCCTCCACATCGCGGCCAGGTTGAAGGACTCCAGCAGGACGCCCTGGTTGAGGGCGCCGTCGCCGAAGAAGGCGACGGCGACCCAGTCCTCCCCGGCCTGGACGGCGGACCAGGCGGCGCCGACCGCGATGGCGCCGCCCGCGCCGACCATGCCGTTGGCGCCCAGGATGCCGAGCGAGAAGTCGGCGGCGTGCATCGAGCCGCCCCGGCCCTGGTTCAACCCGCCGGTGCGGCCCAGGAGTTCGGCCAGCAGGCGGTCCGGGGCCGCGCCCTTGGCGAGTACGTGGCCGTGGCCCCGGTGGGTGGAGGTGATCCGGTCCTGCGGGCGCAGCGCGGCGCAGACGCCGACCGCCACCGCCTCCTGCCCGATGTAGGGGTGGATGCCGCCGGTGATCGCCCCGGACTTCACCAGGCCGAGCGCGAGCTCCTCGAAGCCCCGGATCAGGCGCAGCATCCGGTAGCGTCCCGCGAGGGTCCCGAGGTCGCTCACGGGGTGCCCTGCCAGACGACGGGGCAGATCTCGGGGTCGGCGTAGTCGGGGCGCCCGTCGGCGGTGCGGCGGACCACCACGTCGTGGTTGTAGGAGGCGGGCGTGCCGTCCGGACGGGTGGCGTGGCGGTACTCGTTGGCGCCGTCCTGGAGGTGGAGCGAGACGGCCCGGCGCGGGGTGTCGGCCAGGTTGGCGCCGCTGCCGTGGTAGGTGCGGCAGTGGTGGAAGGAGACGTGGCCGCGCGGGATCTCGACGGGGACCTTCACCACCTCGGCGCCGTTGTGCGCGGCGTTGGCGGCGAGGATCCCGTCCAGCTCGGAGCGGTCGCGCTGGGCGAAGTGCCGGGTGGCGTCCTCCTGCGAGGGGAGCTCCTGCCAGCGGTGGCTGCCGTCGACCATGGTGATGGTGCCGTTCTCCACCCCGCAGTCGTGGAAGGGGATGAAGGCGGTCAGCATGTCGTCGGAGGTCGAGGTGTGCCAGTAGTGCTTGTCGAAGTGCCACGGCACGTGGTTGGAGGGCTCTCCGGCGATCGGGGGCTTGAGGATCAGGGTGGACTGGAAGACCCGGATCTCCTCGGCCCCGGCCAGCAGCGCGGCGACGGCGCCGACCAGCGGCTTGCGCAGGATCGCGGCGATGGCGTCGCTCTCGTAGTGCACGTAGTCGTTGTGCCGCTGCACCGGGCCGTCGGACGGCTGCCAGGCGGCCAGCCTCGGCGGCCGGACGGGGAGGGTGCGGTCGCGGTGGCCCTCGTAGTAGTCCTCGGTGGCGGCCTGGAGGGTGTCGAGCTCCTGGTCGGTGAAGAGCTTCTTCGACAGGTACCAGCCGTGCTCCCGGTAGCCGGCCACCTCCTCGGGCGTGGGCAGCAGGGCGCGCTCGGCCTCGGTCAGGACGAACGCGGGGGCGGTGGTGGTCATGGTGCTTTCCTCTCGGGAGCGGGCGGGTCGGACGGCGCGTCAGACGGGTCGGACGGCGCGTCAGACGGAGGCGGTGGCGCGCTGGCGCTCGACGGCCTCGTAGAGGGCCTTGATGTTGGCGGTGCCGAAGGTGCCCGCGCCCTGACGCTCGATCAGCTCCAGGAAGAAGGTCCGCCGGGGGTGGGTCGAGCGGGCGAAGATCTGGAACAGCTGGCCGCCGTGGTCCTGGTCCACCAGGACGTCCAGCTCGCGCAGCGTCTCCACCGGGATCGCGGTGCCGCCGAGCCGCTCGGCCAGGGCGTCGTAGTAGGTGCCGGGGGTGGTGAGGAACTCGACGCCGTGCGCGCGGGCGGTGCGCACGGCGCCGGCGATGTCCGCGGTGCGGAAGGCCAGGTGCTGGACGCCCGCGCCGTCGTGGTCGGCGAGGAAGCGGTCGATCTGCCCGGCCCGGCGGGTGGTGTCGGGCTCGATCAGGGTGAAGGTGACCTCCCCGGAGGCGCTCTGCACCACGCTGGAGTCCATCGCCTGCTCGCCGACCTCGATGTACTCGCCGAAGATCCGGTGCAGGCCGAGCGCGGCCTCGCAGAACCGTACGGCGTCCGCGAGTTGACCGGCCGGTACGCAGATCGCGACGTGGTCGAGCGCGTCCAGCAGGTCGCCGCTCGCAGCGGTGGAGGGCTCCTCCAGCGGGACGAGGCGTAGCGCGGTGTCGCCGAAGCCGGCGATCAGGCGGGCCTCCCGGTCGAGCACCACGGCGCCGTGCCGCTCGGCCCGCTCCAGCGCGGCCTGCGGGTCGGCGCAGCCGAGGGCCAGCGCGGCGACGCCCTCGCCGTGCCGCTCGACGTAGCGGGCCACCGGGTGGTCGGTGTTCTCGCTGGAGTGCAGGCGGACGCGGGCGCTGCCCTGGTGGAGGTGGACGGTGCGCACCGCCGGGTGCCAGGCGGGCTGGTCGGCGTCGCGCCGGAAGCCGTAGGCGGTCTGGAGTTCGACGGCGGTCTGCGCGGCGTCCGCGCAGTGGTACTCGACATGGGTGATCGTCTGGATGGACAACGGGGCTCCGGTCGGGAGGAGTTGAGTGCAGGTGGGCCGGTCTACCTGGCGGCGCTGGTGGGCGTCGGCCCGAAGATCAGGCTGGTGTTGTGGCCGCCGAACGCGAAGGCGTTGCTCAGCGCGTACCGCAGCTCGGCCGGGCGGGCGGCGCCGCGCACGTGGTCCAGGGCGCAGGCCGGGTCGGGGTCGGCCAGGTTGAGGGTGGGCGGGAGCAGGCCGCGGGCCACCGCGAGCACCGAGACGATCGCCTCCAGGGCCCCGGCCGCGCCCAGCAGGTGGCCGGTGGCGCCCTTGGTGGAGCTGACGGCGGGGCCGTCCTCGCCGAACACCGCGCGCAGGGCGGCGGATTCGGCCACGTCACCGATCTTGGTGCCGGTGCCGTGCGCGTTGACGTAGCCGATCTCGGCGGCGTCGAGGCCGGCGTTCGCCAGGGCGGTGCGCATCGCGTCGGCCGCGCCCTCGCCGTCCGGGCGGGGCATGGTCGGGTGGTGGGCGTCGGTGGAGGAGCCCCAGCCGACCAGCTCGGCGTAGCCGGCCGCGCCGCGGGCGGCCGCGTGCTCGGCGCTCTCCAGCACCAGCACCCCGCTGCCCTCGCCCAGCACGAAGCCGTTGCGCCGGCTGTCGAAGGGGCGGCTCGCCTGCGCGGGATCCTCCCAACCCTGGGCCAGCGCCCGGGCGTTGGTGAAGGCGGCGGCGATGGTCGGGTGCAGGGAGGATTCGGTGCCGCCGCAGACCACCACGTCGGCGTCGCCCGCCCGGATCAGCCGCAGCCCCTCGGCCACTGCCTGGGCCCCGGCCGCGCAGGCCGTCACGATCGCGGTGCTGAAGCCCCGGATGCCGTGCTTGATCGCCACCCGGGCGGTGGCCATGTTGGAGAGCATGCCCGGCAGCAGGTACGGGCTGACGCCGGGCCGGCCGCGCTCCAGCCGGCGGTGGGACTGCTGCTCGAAGGTCTCCAGGCCGCCGCCGCCGGTGGCCAGCACCACGGCGGTGCGGCGGGGGTCGACGTCGCGGCCGACCACCAGGCCGGCGTCGGCGAGGGCGTCGTCGGCGGCGGCCAGGGCCAGCAGGACGAAGCGGTCCACGCAGCGGGTCTCGGTGGGCGGCAGCACTTCGGTGCCGTCGATGTGCGGGGCGATCCCGGCGAACGGCAGCCAGCCGTGGGCGGCGTGGCCCTCGGGGACGGCGACGATGCCGGAGCGGCCGGCGGTGAGTGCCTCGAAGACCTCAAGGGGCTTGCGGCCCAAGGGAGTCACCAGCCCCATCCCGGTGACGACGGCGCCGGGCCGCCTCGCGGTGGCGGTCATCGGGCGGCCACCGGGGTGGTCACGGCGGCGAGGTAGCGCTCGCGCAGCAGGACCTTGCGGACCTTGCCGGTCGGGCCGAGCGGGATGTCCTCGCCGCCGACCACCAGGACCGAGCGGACGGTGGCGGCGGTGGGCCCGTCGAGCGCGGCGACCACCTCGGCGGTGCGGTCGGCGGCCGGGTCGGCGCCGTCCTCCAGGGTGAGCAGCACGTCGGTGACCACCCGCTCGCCGTCCCGCACCGCGACCACGGTGCAGTCGAGCACGCCGGGGACGCGGGCCAGCACCCGCTCCTCGGACATCGCGGTGTAGAGCCGGTGGCCGTCGCCGAGGTCGACCGAGTCGACCAGGCGGTCCACGTGGTAGTAGTAGCCCTCCTCGTCCCGGTACATCAGGTCGCCGGTGAGGAAGCGGCCGCGGAGCCGGGTGCGGTAGGTGGTGACCGAGTCGTTCCAGTAGCCGGGCGCCAAGGTCGGTGAGGCGGTGGCGAGTTCGCCCACCTCGCCGGGGCCGAGCGGTTCGCCGTCCGGGCCGACCACCTCGCAGTCCACGAAGGTGTGCGGGCGGCCGACGCAGCGGCCGTACTTCTCGGTGCCGGGGGCGTGGGTGATGAAGAAGTGCGAGTGGCCCATCTCGGTGGAGCCCAGGCCGTCGACGAAGACCGAGCCCGGCTCGCGGCCGCGGCCCTGGCGGGTGACGGTCTCCCGGGAGCCGGCGGCGATCAGGCGGCGGATGTGCGCCTCGTGCGCGCAGTCCCCGGTGTTCCACCAGAGCGCGACGGTGTCCAACTTCCGTGCGGACAGGTCGTGGTGGGCCAGGTCGGCCCAGGTGGCGGCGAAGCCGATCACGCCGCGCGGCTGCCAGCTCTCGATGGCGTCGAGCACGTCGTCGCCCGACTGGGTGGACAGCAGGGCGAGTTCACCGTGGGTGCTGAGCGCGAAGTTCACCGCGATGACGGTGGCCGCGTGCGGGGCGGGCAGCGCGGAGAGCATCCGGTCGCCGCCCTGCGGGCGGGGCAGCGTGGCGCGGTGGCGGATCGCCGCGTACAGACTGGCGTGCGAGTGGACCACCGCCTTCGGCATCCCGGTGGTGCCGGAGGAGTGGGTGATCGCCACCGGGTCCTGGGCCGAGTGCCGGTACGGCGCGGGCGCCGCGTCCGGGTCGCCGGAGCCGAGCTCGGCGGCGTCGGCGAGCACCGGGGCGGCCGGGTCGTGGCCGGCCAGCTCGGCCCGGTGTTCCGGGTCGGTGAGGATGCCGACGGCGCCCAGGCGGGCGATGTAGCGGGCGGCGCGCTCGCCCTCCACCTTGGGGTTGAGCAGGGCCGGGATCGCGCCGAGCCGGGCCAGGGCGAGGAAGGAGAGGACGTGGTCGGCGGCGGCCGTCGCGTACACCACCACCGGGTCGCGCCGGCCGACGCCGAGGGCGTGCAGGGCGGCGGCCCGGGCCCGGACGGCGCGGTCGAGCTCGCGCAGGGTGAAGGGCTCCCAGGCCGCGCGGCCGTCCACCGCGGTGTCGAAGGTCAGCAGCGGGTCGTCGAGACCGATGCCCAGGGCGATCCGGCTGGTCAGCACGTTCCCTGCGCCGACGTCCGGGTCGTTCGCCAGGACGTTGCGGATGGTGCGGGTGCTCATGGTGATGGGTCCCTCCCATGGCGCTGGCCATGCGGGTGCGGTGTACGGCGTCGGGGACGCGGTCGGTCGGGGTCGGTCGGGGTGGGGTGGTCGGGGCGGGTCGACGGGTCGTCAGGCGGAGGTGACCAGGGCGGCGGTGCCGTGGTCGCCCTCCCCGTCCCGGACGGCCTGCTCGGCGGCGATGACCAGGACCTGGTCGGCGTCGCCGTCGGCGAGCAGCAGGGCGGCCAACTCCAGCGCGTCCGGCGGGAGTTCTCCGGGGGCGGCGGCCTCCCTGGGGCTGATCGCGACCACCGGGCCGGCCAGCTCCCAGCGGGCCGCGATGTGCCCGAGGACGGCGTTGGGGTTGGACTGGAAGAACAGCAGCGGCGGCATCCGGCGCCCGGAGGCGGCTGCGGTGTCGATGGCCAGCGCGGTGGCGCGGTCGCCTCCGGCACTGGCGAGCAGCAGGGCGGTGCGGCCGGCCGGGGCCCGGTCGGGAGAGGCGTCCCGGTGCCGGGTGAGGCAGAGCTCGGCGACCGCTGCGACCAGCGGGTTGAAGGTCGAGGCGATGAAGCCGGGCAGCGGCGGGAGGTGGGCGTCCCCCTCCGGTGGTGGCCAGCTCGCGGTGGCGAGGGTGCGCAGCCCGTCGGTCGGTGGGTTCATGCGGCGGCGACCAGGAGGGCGGTGTTGGCTCCGCCGAAGGCGGAGTTGAGGCTGAGCGCGTGGCCGGGGCGCTCCCGGCGCGGACCGGAGAGCACGAGGTTCAGCCCGATCTCCGGGTCGGAGCCCAGCCAGCCGGCGTTGACCGGGAGCCGTTCGCTCTCCAACGCGCCGATGGTGACGGCGAGTTCGAGCAGTGCGGAGGCCTCCAGGGCATGACCGTGGACGGACTTGCTGGAGCTGACCGGGAGCCGGTGCAGCCCCTGGCCGAACACCTCGCGCAGGGCTCGCGCCTCGGCCAGGTCGGACAGCGGCGAACCGGTGCCGTTGGCGTTGACGTAGCCCACCTCGGCCAGCGAGACCCCGGCCCGGGCCAGCGCGGACCGGACGGCCCGGACCACGCCCTCCCCGTCGGGCCGCGGACGGCAGACGTGGTGGGCGTCCCCCGACCGGCCCCAGCCGGCCAGCCGGGCCAGTGCCCGGGCGCCGCGACGCTCGGCGGCCGTCTCCGCCTCGACGACCACCGCCACCGCGGCGTCGCCCAGCACGGTGCCGGTGCGGCCGGTGCTGAACGGCCGGAGCTCCCCGTCCCGGGCCAGCGCCCGGCCCGCGTCGAAGGCCGCGAAGACGCCCGGCTCCACCAGGTGCCCGGCCGCGACCACCACCCGGGGGTGCCGCCCGGAGGCGACCAGCGCGGCGGCGTCGGCCACCGCCGTGGCGGCCGCCGTGCAGGCGCCGGTGTAGACCCGGGTGACCTCGGGCAGGCCGAGGGCGGCGGCGCCCTTGCTCACGGCCTCGGCCACCTCGCCGGTGCGCAGATCGCTGTGCAGGGCGAGCAGCAGCGGTGTGTCGCCGCTCCCGGAGGGCAGGCCGGCCTGCCCGCACGCCTCGGAGACGACCCCGGCCACCGCCCGGGCGAGCGGCGGCGCCCCGGGCAGCAGGGCGGCCCGGGTGGTGCCACGCCGGGACACGTCGAAGCGGGTCACCTCGGTGAAGCCGGTCCGGCCGTGCGCGGCCGCCTCGGTGAGCGGTGCGAGCCCGGAGCCGAAGGCGCTGAGCACCCCGAGTCCGGTGAACACCGGCCGGTGGGCCGGTGGTGCGCTGGTGCTCATGAGCCGGCGACCCCGGGGGCGGCAGCGGCGGCGAGGACGGCTTCCCGCAGGACGGCGACGGCGTCGTCCACCGTGCGAACGGCCTCGAACTGCTCATCGGAGAGGTCCAGCTCGATGGCGTAGCGCTGCTCGAACTCGGCGGTCAGCCAGGTGAGTTCGAGGGAGCCGAGCGCATCGGGGACGCTGTCGGCGGGCCGCTGTCCGAAGGCCGCGAGCATCGCGACCACCTCGGCGCGGTCCGGCAGCACGGGGGAGCTCACGCGGCGCTGCCGGCGGTGGCGGCGGCCTCGGCGGCCCGCCGGGCCACGTCGGCCGTGAACTGGTCGAGGGTCATCAGCGCGGTGGTCTCCATCTCGTCGAGGTCGAACTTGACGCCGAACTCGTCCTCGACCTGCACCGAGAGGTCGGCGAGCGCCAGCGACTCCAGGTCGAGCCCGGCCGGGCCCAGGTCGGTCTCGCCGGTGACCTCGGAGACGTCGTAGTTCATCTCGGCGAGGGCCGCGAGGACGAACTCGTGGATGCGCTCCTGCATGGTGGTACTCCTCGTGCTGTGTCGGGGTGGTGGTGCGGTGGGTCAGAGGGAACGGGCGGCCGCGTCGTGCAGGGCGGTGACGTCGCGCACGAGCTTGCCGGTGGCGGTGCGGGGCAGCGCCGGGAGGAAGGAGAGCCGCCGGGGCCGCTTGTAGGCGGCCAGTTCGCGGGTCAGGGCCTGGCGGACGGTCTCCTGGTCCTCGTCCTGACCGGTGGTCAGGAAGGCCTCGATGGCGCCGTCCGCGAAGACCACCACGGCCTCCTGGACCGACGGCAGGGCCGTCAGGGTCTGCTCGACCTCGGTCAGGTCGACCTTGAGGCCGCCGATGGAGACCTGGGAGTCGCGCCGGCCGAGCACGGTGACCAGCCCGGTCGCGGGGTCGACCCGGCCGGCGTCCCTGGTGTGCAGCCAGCCGTCCGACCAGCGGGTGGGGTCGGTCAGGCCGGGGTACGGCGAGCCGGCCATGGCGATGTGGAGTTCGCCACCGTCCTCGCGCAGCACCGTGCCGTGCACCGGCGCGGCCTGCGGGTGCAGGGCGCCGTCCAAGTCGGTCGCGATGACGCCCAGTTCGGTCATCCCGTACATGGTGCCCAGCGGCACGCCGTAGCGGGCGGTGAAGGCGGCGGGCACCCCGGGGCGGACCAGCTCGCCGGCCACGATCATCCGGCGCAGCTGCGGCAGCGGCGGGGGAGCGGTGGCGGCGGCGAGCAGTTCGGCGTGGAAGGGGACGCCGATCACCGTGGTGGGGCGGTCGTCCCGGCCGACGGCGGCCAGGATCCCGGCCGCCGTCATCCGCTCGGGGACGGTCAGCGGCACGTGGGCGTGCAGGCTGTTGAGCAGCCCGCCGACCAGGCCGAGGACGTGCACCACGGAGGAGAGCAGGACCACCCGCTCGCCGGCCTTCGGGAAGGCCGCCAGCCGCCGGTAGCAGTCGAGCTCGCGCAGCAGGTCGGCCGCCGTGCGGGCGATCACCTTGGCGGGGCCGGTGGAGCCCGAGCTCAGCTGGAGCAGGGCGTGGCCGGTCGCGGCCGGGCGCCCGCCCGGGAGGGCGTGCGGTTCGGGGTCGGTCTCGGCGAAGCCGCGCAGGGCCGCCCCCGAGGAGCGGTGCGCCGACTCCACCAGCACCTGGGGTGCCAGTCGCTGGACGGCGAGCGCGACCTCGTGGTCGGTCAGGCGGTGGTCCAACAGGAGCGCCTGTGCGCCCAGTTGCCAGCAGGCCAGCAGCGCGGCGACGTAGCCGAGCGAGGGCGCCAGCCGCAGCGCGGCCGTGCCGCCGGGCGACAGGCCCGCGGCGGTGAGCCGCGCGGCCTGCTCGGCGACGAGCGCGCGCAGGGTCCTGCGGTCGACGGGAGTGCCGAAGTGCAGGCACTCCTCGTCATCGGGGCCGGCCAGGAGGAATCGATCCACCCAGTCGTGCGGGGCCTTGGTGTTCGAGGTCCCGGCCGGCAGGGGAGGTTGGGAAGAAGAGCCGGTCAACGCCACTCCACGAGGGGCTGGTTGCATGGACAGCGGCCTCGATCGACGGGGCCGGTTCGGTTTCTGACGATTGCACAGACGATCGAGCCAAGGCAAGGTCTATACCAATCGGCGCTAGGCTGCCGAATCGGGACGGGCCCGCGTGCGGCCTGCCCGGAAGGGAAGCCCGTGCAGCCTCTCGAACTCCCCGACGTCGAACGCGCGGCCCGCGCCCGACTCCCCGAGGAGCTCTGGGACTTCGTCCAGGGCGGAAGCGGCGCCGAACGGACCGTGGCCGCCAACCGGGACGCGTTCGAACGGTGCCGCCTGCGCCCGCGCACCCTGGTCGACGTCTCCGCCACCGACCAGGCGCTGACCCTGCTCGGGAGCCCGCTGCGGACCCCCGTCGGCATCGCGCCCATGGCCTACCACCAGCTGTTCCACCCCGAGGGGGAGGTGGCCACCGCCCGTGCGGCGGGCCGCTGCGGGGCGCTGATGACCGCCGGGATCTTCGCCAGCCGGACGCTGGAATCCATCGCCGAGGCCGCCACCGGACCGCTCTGGCTCCAGCTGTACTGGCTGCGCCGCCGCGAGGCCCTGGCCGCGCTGATCGAGCGCGCCGAGGCGGCCGGCTACCGCGCCCTGGTGCTCACCGTCGACGCCCCCCGGATCGGCCGCCGCCTGCGCGACGCCCGCAACGGCTTCGCCGTCCCCGCGCACGTCCGGGCGGTCAACCTGGACCAGTCGCTGATGGCCTCCAGCCACCGTGCGGAGCACGGGAGTTCGGGCATCGCCGGGCACGCCAAGGAGCAGTTCGACCCCACCCTGACCTGGGCGGACCTGGCCTGGCTGCGCGGGCGCAGCAGCCTGCCGATCGTCCTCAAGGGCATCCTCACCGCCGAGGACGCCCGGCTGGCCGCCGAGCACGGCGTGGACGCGATCGTGGTCTCCAACCACGGCGGACGGCAGCTCGACGGTGCCCTGCCGACCCTGCAAGCTCTGCCCGAAGTGGTCGCCGCCGTACCGGAGAACCTGCCCGTCCTGCTGGACGGAGGTGTCCGTTCGGGCACGGATGTCGCGCTCGCCCTGGCCCTCGGAGCCCGGGCCGTCCTGATCGGCCGTCCGGTCCTGTGGGGCCTGGCCGCCGACGGGGAGGACGGCGTCGCCGGGGTGCTCGACCTCCTGGCGGCCGAACTCGACGACGCCATGGCCCTGCTGGGCCGCCCCCGGCTGGCCGACCTCGACCCCACGGTCCTGGCCCGGCCCGCCGACCGCTGAACCACCGGACACCGCACCACCGGCCGCTGAACCGCCGGTGGCTGAACCACCCGCACCTCCCTGGAGCACCTCTTGCCACTGCACCCCCAGGCCGAGGCCCTGCGCAAGCAGCGCGCCGAGGCCGGTACGCCCCCTCTCTACACGCTCGACCTGGCCACCGCCCGGGCCGCCGACCTGGCCTCGATCCAGGCCGCCGCCGGGAACCCGGAACCGGTCCACGCCGTCGAGGAGTTCACCGTCCCCGGCCCCGGCGGCCCGCTCACCCTGCGGGTCTACCGTCCGGGCGACGCGCCCGGACTGCCCGCCCTGCTCTACCTCTTCGGCGGTGGCTGGACGCTCGGCTCCCTCGACACCGGTGACGCGATCTGCCGCCGCCTCACCAACGCCGTCGGCTGCGTGACCGTCGCGGTCGGCTACCGGCTCGCCCCCGAACACCCCTTCCCGGCCGCCGTCCACGACGTCGCCGCGGCCGCCCGCTGGACCGCCGCGCACGCTGCCGAGCTGGGCATCGACCCCACCCGCCTGGCCGTGGCCGGGGACAGCGCGGGCGGCAACCTGGCCGCCGCACTCACCCTGCTCGCCCGGACGGAGGGCGGCCCGGCCCTGCGCCACCAGCTGCTCGTCTACCCCAACACCCAGCACGGCGCCGACACCCCGTCGGTGCGCGAGCACGACGATCCGCTGCTGTTCAACCGCCGCTCGGTCGCCTGGTACTGGGGCCACTACCTGGCGGACCAGGCCGACGGCGACGACCCGCTGGCCTCCCCGCTGCGGGCCGACGACCTGTCAGGACTGCCGTCCGCCACGGTGATCACCGCCGAGTACGACCCGCTGCGCGACGAGGGCGAGGCCTACGCCGAGGCCCTGCGCGCAGCCGGGGTGGAGGTCGAACTCCGCCGCTACGACGGCATGCCGCACGGCTTCTTCGCCATGGCCGGCGCCCTGGACGACGGCCGCGCGGCCCAGGAGCACGCGGCCGCCCGCCTGCGGGAGGCCCTCACATGAGCCCGCTGCCCCCGCTCGCCCTGACCGAGCTGCACGGCTCGCTCGCCGACCCGCTGCTGGACGCGATGACCTTCCTCAACGAGGTCACCGAGCGCTACCCCGACGCCCTCTCCTTCGCCCCCGGCCGCCCGCACGAAGGCTTCTTCGAGACCGAACAGGTCGCGAAGTACCTCGACGTCTACCTGGACCACCTGCGCGGCCGCGGCCTGACGGAGGACCAGGTCCGCACCGCGCTGTTCCAGTACGGCCCCACCAAGGGCGTCATCGCCGACCTGATCGCCCGCACCCTCGCCAACGACGAGGGCCTGACCGTCGACCCGGCCTCGGTGGTGGTCACCGTCGGCGCGCAGGAGGGCATGCTGCTGGTGCTGCGCGCGCTCTGCGCCACACCGGACGACGTGCTGCTGGTCAGCTCGCCCTGCTACGTCGGCGTGACCGGCGCGGCCCGGCTGCTGGACGTGGCCACCGTCCCCGTGCCGGAGGGCGACCCGGCCGCGCTGGCCGCCACCGTCCGCCGCCTGCGGGCCGAGGGCAGGCGTCCCCGGGCGCTCTACGTCGTCCCGGACTTCGCCAACCCCTCGGGCACCAGCATGCCGACCGAGGCCCGGACCGCACTGCTGGAGGTCGCGGCCGCGGAGGACCTGCTCGTCATCGAGGACAACCCCTACGGCTTCTTCGCCCGCGAGCCCGGAGACCGGCCCACCCTGAAGGCCCTCGACCGGCACGGCCGGGTGGTCTACCTGGGCTCCTTCGCCAAGACCTGCTTCCCCGGCGCCCGCCTCGGCTACGTCCTCGCCGACCAGCCGGTCACCGCACCGGACGGCTCCACCAGCCTGCTCGCCGACCAGCTGGCCAAGCTGAAGAGCATGACCACCGTGAACACCCCGGCGCTCAGCCAGGCGGTGATCGGCGGCATGCTGCTCACGCACGACTGCCGGCTGCGCGCCGCCAACGCGCCCGCCACCGCCCACTACGCGGCCAACCTCACCGTGCTGCTGGGGGAGTTGGAGCGCCACTTCCCGGCCGCCGAACGGGCCCGGCTGGGCGTGCGGTGGAACGAGCCGGAGGGCGGCTTCTTCGCCGTGCTCGACGTGCCGTTCACCGCTGACGAGGCGGCCATGGAGCGCTGCGCGCGGGAGCACGGCGTGCTCTGGACGCCGATGGCCCCGTTCTACCCGGCGGGCGGCGGCGAGCGCCGGCTGCGGCTCTCCGTCAGCGCCCTGAGCGAGGCTCAGATCGTCGAGGGCGTGGCCCGGCTGGCCGACTTCGTCCGGGCCCGGGCGTAGGCACGCCGAAGGGGGCCGGGTCCCGGGACCCGGCCCCCTTCGGCGTCAGGAGCGCTACCGCATCTACCGCACCCGGGAGGAGAACAGCCGGGCCGACCACCACACCGCGGCGGCCGTCATCACCACGACCACCGCCAGGCCCTGCCAGACCACGCTGTCCCCGAGGTGGCCGGAGAACAGGGACCGCATGCCCTCCACCGCCCAGTAGAAGGGGTTCCACTTGGCGGCGGTCTGCAGCCACACCGGCGCCAGCGCCAGCGGAAGCAGGGTCCCGGAGAGCAGGGCGATCGGCTGGGAGAGGGTGTTGACCACCGGTGCCATCGCAGCGTCGTTGGGCAGCACCAGGGCGATGCCGTAGGAGATGGCCGAGGTCATCAGCGCCAGCAGGCCCAGCAGCAGGTAGGCCAGCAACAGGTTGAGCGGGCCGACGCGGAGGCCGAACGGCAGGGCGAGCAGGGTGATCACCACCGCCTGGACGAGCAGCGCCGCGACCTCGCGCAGTGCCCGGCCGAGCAGCAGGGCCAGCCGGCTGACCGGGGTCACCCGGGAGCGTTCGACGACGCCGGCCTTGAGCTCGCCGAGCAGGCTGAAGCCGGTGTACAGGCCGCCGAAGATGCAGAGCACGGCCAACAGGCCCGGCACGTAGATCTGGTAGGCCTCGGCGTAGGTGGTGGCGCCCATCGGTTCGAGCGCCCGCTTGAGCAGCGGGGCGAAGAGCAGCAGGTAGAAGACCGGCTGGACCAGTCCGACGACCAGCCAGACCGGGGTGCGCCACATCAGCAGCAGCTGGCGCTGGAAGACCAGCCAGGTGTCACGGGCGAGCTTCACGAAGGGACCTCATGGATCGTCACGGATCGTCAGGACTGGTCGAGGGAGCGGCCGGTGCGGGCCAGGAAGACGTCGTCCAGGCTGGGGCGCTGGAGCTGGACGGTGGCCGGGGTCAGACCGGCCTCGGCCAGGGCGGGCAGCAGTCGGGGGATGGCGGTGGCGCCGTCCCGGACGTAGAGCCGCAGGCCGCCCTCGGCGGGGGTCTCGGTGCGGTGCAGGTACGGGGCGTCGGCGAGCGCCTTGGCGGCGTCCTCGACGTCCAGGCCGGTGAGCACCACCACGTCGCCGGAGACCTCCTGCTTGAGCTCCTCGGGGGTGCCCTCGGCGACCACCTCGCCGTGGTCGACGATCGCGATCCGGTCGCAGAGCGCGTCGGCCTCGTCCAGGTAGTGGGTGGTCACCACCACCGTCATGCCCTCGGTGCGCAGCCGCTTGATCTCGGCCCACACCTGGCTCCGGCTGGCCGGGTCCAGGCCCACGGTGGGCTCGTCGAGGAAGAGCACGGCCGGCTGGTGGATGACGCCGAGCGCGATGTCCACCCGGCGGCGCTGGCCGCCCGAGTAGGTCTGGCAGGTGCGGTCCGCGAACTCGGTGAGCTCGAAGGCCTTCAGCGCGTCCTCGGCCTGCCGCCGGGCCTCGGCCCTGGAACTGCCGTACAGCCGGGCCTGGTGCACCAGTTCCTCGCGGCCGGTGACGGTGTCGGCGGTGCCGCCGCCCTGGGCGACGTAGCCGATGCGGCGGCGGACGCCGGCCGGGTCGGCCAGCAGATCCGCCCCGGCGATCCGGGCCTCGCCCCCGTCGGGGCGGATCAGGGTGGCCAGCATGCGCAGGGTGGTGGTCTTCCCGGCGCCGTTGGGGCCGAGGAGTCCGAAGATCTCGCCTCCCCCGACGGCCAGGTCGATGCCGCGGACGGCGTCGACCACGGTGCGGCCGCGTCGTCCGGACGGATAGGACTTGCGAAGGCCCTTGGTCTCGATCAACCAGAACTCCAGTGAGCGGTGGAACGGTTCAGTGCGAAGGGGATGCGGGCGTGCCGGCGGCCAGTGCCTCCAGGCGGTCGGCGGCCGTCACCGCCCCGCCTCCGGCCAGCAGTTCACGGCCGAGCCGCTGCGCGGCCGTGCGGAAGGAGGGATCGTCGAGCACCCGTCGGAGCCGCTCGGCGACGGTCGCGGGGGAGGCCCGGGTGAAGGGCACCCGCAGACCGGCCCCGGCCTCGGCGACCCGCTGAGCCACGAAGGGCTGGTCGTTGCGGATCGGCGCCAGGAGCAGGGGGACACCGTGGGCCAGTGCTTCGCCCACGGTGTTCATTCCACCATGGCAGAGGACCGCGTCGAGCGAGCCCCTCGACAGCAGCTCCAGGACCGGTGCCCGCTCCACCGCGACCACCGTGTCCGGAAGGGCAGTCGGCAGTGCCCCGGCGGACGCGGCCACCACCGCCTGGATGCCCTCGCCGTGCCGGGCCAGCGCCCGGACGGTGCGGTCCAGGAAGTCCGCGCCGACCGCGTCCGAGAGGGTGCCCATGGTGACCAGGACGGTGCGCCGGGCCGGGTCCAGCCGCTCCCAGGGGAAGGACGGGTCCGCCGGACGCTCCGTCAGCACCGGCCCCACCAGGGCGTACCGGGGCGTGTCCGGCAGGTCCTCGGCGAGCAGCGCCCGGCCGCTGGTGGCCACCACCAGGTGCGGCGAGAAGCGCGGATCGGTGAACTCCTCCTCCGGCAGCCGGGCCCGGCGCCAGAGCGCCTCGAGGTGGCCCGTCATCCAGGCCTCCACCTGCGGCAGGGCCCGGTACGGGCGGCCCAGCTCCATCGCCCCCGGGGCGAAGCTCGCCCAGGGCAGCCCGTGACGGTGCGCCAGCAGGGCGCCGGCCGGGGTGTACTGGTCGACCAGCAGCACGTCGGGCCGGTACTCGCGGACCACGGCGTCCAGCGGCTTCATGGTGAACTTCGCGTAGGGGACCACGAAGCCCTCCCAGAGCGAGCGGACCGAGGCCAGGCCGTGGCCGCCGAGCGCCCGGAACGCGCGGGTGCCGGTCCCGAACACCGTGGCCCGCGGGCCGAGCAGCGGCTCCAGCACCGTCTCGGTCCCGGTCCAGGCCACCTGGTGGCCGCGGGCGGCCAGTTCGGCGGCGATCCCGGCGGCCGGGTTGACGTGCCCGGCGAGCGGGGGCATCACCAGCAGGAAGCGGCTCACCGGCGCACCAGCCCCATCAGGTCCGCGACGGTCAGGGCCGCCAGTCCGTCCAGGTCCAGACCGGCCCGCAGGGCAGCCAGGTCGGCACCGAAGCGCACCCGCAGCAGGGTGCCCAGGACGGCGAACTCGCTCTCGTCCAGCGCCAGATCGGCGTCCAGACGAGCCTGCGGGACCACCGACTCTGCCCATTCGGGCAGTGCGTCGGCGGCCTCGACGAGCGCGGCCACCAGCTCCGGATCGAGATCGGGGTGTACGAAGGAAGGCTCTGCATCAGGCATGAAGGGGCTCCACCTGCTCGACGGCACGGGGGCGGAAGGGGAAGGCACCGGGTCGTTGATCACTTGTGCGACCTGCCGGGCGTGGGAATACTAGCCCGGTGACCGCACTGGAGGCAGTGGCCGTCCACCTCCCCCCACGGATCGAACCGATCGAGGACGTGGGCGCCCGGATCGGCCTGACCCCACGTCAACTTCGACTCTTCCGCCGCTTCCACGGCCTGGACCAGGTGCGCCTGGACCCGGACGGGACGCTGCCCGACCTGCTGGACGCCGCCGTCCGGGCCCTGCCCGAGCTGCGCGGCAACGAGCACCGGGTCCGGTACCTGCTGCACGCGCGCGGCATGCCGGTCGTGGTGCCCTATCCGCTCAACCCGCTCCAGGAGCTGGCCGAGCGCTTCGGCCTGACCGGCGCCACGGCGTTCACCGTCACCCAACAGGCCTGCGCCACCTCACTGTTGGCCGTCGACCTGGCGGGCCGCCTGCTGGCCGACGACGGCGACCCCACGGCGCTGGCCCTGGTGGTGGCGGGGGAGAAGACCTTCACCCGGGACGCCCAGCTCGTCCCGGACACCTCGATCTGCGCGGAGGCCTCGGCGGCCTGCCTGGTCAGCCTCGGCGGCACCCGGGACCGGGTGGTCTCCTACGTGGTGCGCCAGCGGCCGGAGTTCGACGGCCGGCTGGCCGAGGACCCCGAGCTGCTGACCCGGTACCAGCGGGAGTACCAGCCCACCATGATCGAGACCCTGCAGGCCGCCGTCGACCAGGCTGGTCTAAACCTCTCCGAGATTTCTCTGCTGCTTCCGCACAACGTCAACCAGGCTTCCTGGCGCATGATTTGCCGCGAACTGGACTATCCTGTGGAGCGGGTCGTGCTGGACAACGTGCCCGCGGTGGGGCACAGTTTGGCCGCAGACGCCTTCGTCAACCTCCGCACCGCCACCACGGGCGGAGCGCTCCGGCCGGGCGATCACTACCTGATCGCCGCCGCAGGCATCGGCGCCACCTTCTCGGCCATGGTCCTGCAGCACTGATGTGCCGTCAGCGCGCCGTGCGCCCCGGTCCGGCGCGCCGCCCGGCGCCCGCCACCCTTCGCCCACCACGGACGGTTCACCCATGTCAGACTCCGCACCCTCCACCACCGGACCGGTCGACGCCGAGCTGCGCGCCCGGGTCCGGCGGGGAATCGAGGAGGCGCTGCCGCGCGTCCTCACCGTCGAGCTCCCGGAGAACCTCGACAACGTCTGCTTCTTCGACGACCTCGGCCTCACCTCGGTCGGCACCATCGAGCTGGTGCTGGAGATCGAGGAGACCCTCGACATCCAGGTCAACGTCGAGCGCCTCGCCCTGGACGACCTCCGCTCGATCGACCGGCTCGCCGACTACGTCGTCGCGCACATCGTCGAGGAGGACTGACCCGGTGTCGCTGCCGGTGCCCGCGCCCTCGGCCGCGCCTTCTCCCTCGGTCGCCCCCTCGCCTTCGGCCGCGCCTGCGCCTTCGGCCGGGTCCGTGCCAGGTGCCGCCGGGGTGCGTGGGCTGCGCGTCACCAGGGCGCTCGCCGCCGGGTTCGAGGGTCGTTCGGAGGCCTCGCTCCACCCCGACCTGCGCGCCTTCGTCGGCGACCTGGTCCGCCCGTACGGCCTGCCGCTGCGCGAGGACCTGCTCCGCGAGGGCGCCGGCCACGACTACGGCGAGATGGCCGCCGGTCTGCTCGGGAAGGTCCTCGCGGAGGACGAGCCCGCCGACCTGCTGATCCTCGCCTTCTCCTCCCACGACGTCCGCCCCGCCGCCCCGTCCGCGCTGTACCTCAGCCGCCACTGCCCCGGACAGCCGATGGCCTTCGCGATCTGCGACCAGGGCAGCGCGGCCGCGTTCACCGCCCTGCGGATCGCCGCCGCCCACCACCGCACCGGCGGCTGCCGGCGGGCCGTGGTGGTCCTGGCGGAGCAGAGCGTCCTGCACTACGAGGCCCCCGAGTCCGTCGCCCTGCCGGCGCAGCACCGCGCCGTGGTGCTGGTCTGCGAGGAGGGTGAGGGGGAGGGGTTGAGGGTGCGTCAGGAGGAGCAGTCGGACGGCTCGCTCGCGCTGGCCGACGTCCTCGCCGCGCACCGCGAACTCGGCACCGGCGCCAGGCTGTTGCTCGCCGCCGACCTCGGCCGCACCGGGGGCCCGGAGGGTGTCGGGACGCTGCTGGGCGCGGGCACGACGGTGGGTGCGGGTACGGCGCTGGGCGCGGGCACGACGGTGGACGCGGAGCCAGCGGATGGTGTCGGCGCGACGGACGCCGTTGGCACGACGGCGCCGCCCGGGCAGCCGTTCACCGGCGTCTGGAGCCTGTTGGCGGAGCACCTCGCGCGCCACCCGGAGACCGGGGGCGGCGGCCCGCTGCTGGTGGCCGACCACGACCGGCGCCTGGGGCGGCTGAGCATCCTGACGCTCGCGTGAGCGCCACAGCCGGGACCACCGCAGGTGACACCGCCGGTGCCGCCGTCGGGCCGGTCGACGTCTGGGTGATCCCGACCGACCAGCCCCCGGCCGTCGTCCGGCGGCTGCGCGGTCTGCTCGACCCGGCCGAACTCGCCCGCGCCGACGCCGCGCACGACCCCGTGCAGGGTGCGCGCTTCACCGTCGCCCGCGGTGCCGTCCGCCTGCTGGTGTCCGCCCGGCTCGGCATCGAGGCGGACCGGCTCGCCTGGCGGCACGGGCCGTACGGCAAGCCGGAGCCCGTCCACCCGTCCGACTCCGCCCTGGCCTCCGACCCGTCCTCCGCCCCCGTGCTCCAGGTCAACTGGTCCGGCTCGGGGGCGCTGGCCGTCCTGGCGGCCGCCGAAGGGCGCCGCGTCGGTGTGGACGTCGAGGAGCTCCGCCCGCCCGGCGTCGGCGCACGGATCGCCCGCCGTCACTTCCCGCCTACGGACGCCGCGTTGGTCCTCGAAGCCCCCACCGAGGCGGAGGGGGCCGAGCACTTCACCCGGCTCTGGTGCCGCCGCGAGGCGGTCGTGAAGGTCCACGGCGGCCGGCTCGCCCAAGGGCTGGGCCTCGCGCTGGCGGGGCCCTCACCGCTGCGCCTGCCCGACGCGGGCCCCCTGGGCTCCGGGCCGCTCTGGCTGGCCGACGTCCCGGTGCCGGGCCCGTACCGCGCGGCGGTCGCCGCGGACCTGGACCTTCCCGTCACTGTTCGCCAACATGTCTGGTGCGCACCGGAGTTGTGAAACGCCTCGACCGCCCCCGGCCGGGGTGCCCCCGCAGGGTCGCCCCGGCCCGAAGCGGCCGCTCGTGCCGGCGCTCACCCCAGCGGCATCGACATGTAGACCGCCCGCCGCCCGTAGGACTCGGGGACGGCCACCTCGCGGTGGGCGCGGTAGCCCATCAGCCGCAGCAGGATGTCGGTGCCGCGCACCGCCACCATGGAGATCTCCTCGAAGCCCGCCTCCGCCGCCCGCGCCTGGACGTAGCGCATGAACGCCTCCGCGACGTCCCGGCCGCGGAGGTCCTCGGCGATCACCATGTCGTGCATGTGCAGGTTCCCGGACTCGAACGCGGTGGACTCCGGCCGGGCCAGGTCCGGGCAGCGCAGCGGCGGGTACGGCAGGCTGAGCGCGTAGCCGCGGACCTCGCCGTGCTGCTCCAGCACGAAGCAGGTCGCGGGTGAGGCCAGGGCGCGGGACTGCAGGGCCTCCCGCCCCTCGGAGAGGCCGTCGGCGGCGTAGGCGTCGTGCTCCAGCGCGACCACGGCGTCCCAGTCGCCGTCGGCCAGCTGCCGGATCAGGTACTGCGCACTCACTCGGCCGCCACCTCGGGGGAGTTGAGGCCGAACCCGTGGGCGCGGGTGGCCGCCACCATCCCGGCCCAGGCCTCGATCAGCACCGCCCAGCGCTCGGCGTCCTCCTGGGCCTCGTCCAGCAGCTGCTGCCGGCGCTCGACCACCACGTCGGCGAGCTCGGCGTACTTGCCGCCCAGCTTGCGATAGGCGGCCTCGGCCACGTCAAGGGTGTGCTCGTTCCCGGACCGGTCCCAGTCGAAGGTGCCGCGCACCAGCTCCAGGATCGGCTCCACCTTCAGCTCGTCGCGCTCGTTCAGCAGCCCGCGCCCGAGGTCGATCATCCCGCCGTAGACCGGGTACAGGTACAGCATCGAGAGCAGCAGTTTCACGAACCGCAGCTGGTAGTTGACGAACCCGGCGCCGACGCGCCGCTCGGGCGTGTAGTAGTTGACGATGTGCCGGTTGTGGACGACGCCGGGCGTGCGGGAGTGGACCAGGGCGTGCAGCAGTGCGTAGTCGCAGCCGAGGGTGTCCACCGAGGGGAGCAGCGGCAGCACCTCGTAGGCCCGGTGGTCCAGGGCGACGTTGCACATGTAGACGTTCCAGATGTCCGGCACGCCGAGCACCGAGTGGTCGGTGTCGAAGGGCTCGGCGCCGACCCCCTTGAAGGAGAGGTCGACCATCGCGTCCCGGTCCTCGTCCGGCCAGACCGGCGGGGTCCACAGGCGCACCAGGTCGTGGTAGACCTGCGGGTCCAGCTCGCGGATCTCGCCGATGTCCACGTTGAGTTCGCCGATGAACGAGCCGCTGACCACCATCACCGGCATCGCCGCGTCCGCCGGGTCGAGCTCGGAGACGGTCACCCCGGCGACCGCCTCGCCGGCCGGGCGGCCGATCGAGAGCAGCTCGTGGTGGATCGGGTAGAGCTTCTGCCCGTCCTGGGTCTGGTACTCGAAGTCGTCGTTGCGCAGGTGCACCGAGGTGCAGCCGAGCGCCGCCGCACCCAGGAACAGCCGGTTGACGCAGGAGCCGTACGCGACGGCCGGCGGCAGCATCAGCTCCAGCAGCAGCTCCGGATCGGCGGAGGAGCCGGAGCGCTCCGCCGCCCCGCGCAGCCACTGCCGCTGCTGCTCCTCGCCGAGGTGGTGGACGAAGACACCGGGGGCGGGGGTCAGGGCGGCCACGGCCTCCGCGTTGCTCGCGAACGCCTCGGCGGCGGTGGTGTCGAGGACCAGGAGGTGCACCTCGACCCCGAAGGTCGCGACGGCGTAGGCCGCCTCCTCGGCGAGGTCCACGATGGTTTCGGGGCACGGACGCATGGTGGGCAGGGCGAGGCAGACTCGTTGCATGCTGCGGGACTCTCCGTCTGATCATGGCAAAGCCGCGCGGCTCTCAAAGCCGCAGTGAAGTCCTCGAGTTGAGGCTATCGGTGATCTCCCACCAAAATGGACTAGACCAACTGCACTGTCAACGCCGGACCGGCGGCGATCGCCCGCGGCCCCGCGACACTGCCCGAACGGGCAGGCCCCGCTGCCCTGTGCGTGCGCAGGCGGTTGCCCGAAGCTGAATTGTGCACCAACTGGAGGAGATGGAACCAGGATTGACAATTCCGGAGGGAAATCCGGACAGGCTGTGAGTGGCCGGAATCGGGGGCTTGGACGGGCGGCGGCGGAGGGATAGCTTTCTCCGTGCTCAGCCGTGCAGGGGAACACGGCGAAAGGCCGTTCTTCTGCACACTGTCCGTCCAATTAACCGACAGGAGTGCTGTTATGAATTCGATCGCGTCGTTGTCGGGCCGGTGGGTCCGGGCCGCGGTGGCGATGGCCACCGTGGCGGTCTTCGGGTTCACGGCCGCAGGGACCGCCTCCGCGCAGGTGCCGGCGGCGGAGAAGACCGTCACGGTGACCGTTCAGGGCGCCGACCTGCGGGGATTCACCTCGCTCGGCCCGGACCGGGTCCAGCAGTACCTGGGCGCCAAGGGCGGCACCCTGGCGCAGCAGGGCATCGGATTCAACGGAGCCTACGACCACATCATCAACAACAACAGCAACCAGTGCCTCGCCGTCCCCGGCGGCAGCACCGCCGACGGCACCGGGCTGATCCAGTGGCCGTGCGGCACCTGGAACGACCATTACTGGACGGCCAACTACAAGTTCACCGAAAGCGGCTACTACTGGTACCAGGTCGTCAACTACAACAGCGGAAAGTGCCTCGCCGTCCCGGGCGCCAGCACCACCGCCGGAACCCAGGTGATCCAGTGGCCGTGCGGCACCTGGCGCGACCACTACTGGGCCTTCCTGGTCGATTCCAGCAACCGGCTCCACATCGTGAACTACAACAGCCGCCAGTGCCTGGCCATCCCGGGCGCCAGCACCGACAAGGGCGCCCAGGTGATCCAGTGGCCGTGCGGCACGTGGGCCGACCACTACTGGCACTGAACCCGCCTGGGCGAGAGGTGATCTGAGGTCACGTCACGGGCCGACTCAAGGCTGCTGCTCATCACTGCTCATCACAGCCCATCACCGCTCACCGACTCGCCCCGACGCCGCCGTGTGCCGGGGCGAGCCGGTGTCGTCGGACGGCCCTGCGGGGTGCGCACCGAGCCGACCGGGGCGAGTGCGCGGCGCAGCTGACCGTGGGTCAGCCCGACCGCCGTTCCGAGTCCTCGGCGCCGGGGTCTCCGATTCGGGCCATCAAGTCGGTGCCCTCCTGAGTGAGGACCACGGGAAGGTCAGCGCCACCGTGGGTGGCGACCTCGGTGAAGCCGCCCTCGAACCACCAGAACACCGAGGGGGTCAGGTTGCCCGGGGCCTCCGTGAACGCGGCGGCCGCGAAGCGCGCCATGCCGTGCAGCGAGGGAAGCACCTCCAGGTCACGGACGACGTGGAAGGCGAGTGCGTGCCGGTGCGGCAGCGCGACCAGGATCCCGTGGGGCGAGGGCAGGTCCCCGGAGTAGCGGGCCGCGACCTCGTCGATGATCAGGGCGAGGGACCCGATGAAGTAGGAGTCGCCCGTCAGGACGTCGAAGCGGGTGCCGTTGTCACCCGTCACCACCTCGTGCCGGTCGGCCTCGACGGCCCGCAGGTTCCGGAACGCACGCTCCCGCAGGGCCTCCTGGCCGCCGAGCTCGGCGAGGGAGTCCTCGGGCAGCAGGTCGACGGTCTCCGGAAGGTCGAGCGCCAGCACCTCCAGCAGGCCCGGGACCGAGCGGGGGCCGTAGCCGAAGGTCTTCAGGCTCGCGGGGTCGCTCGTCACCAGGCGGGGGTGGACCCGGGTCAGGAGCTCCTCGCGCGGCAGGGCCGGGGGAGCCTGCCGCGCGGCCACCGAGCGGACCACCCGGGCGACGTGCTCGTTCACCAGGGCCGGCCAACTCCGGGGGCCACCGCCGTCGTTGTGGCACACCGCCGCCAGGTTGGCGAGGTTGAAGTTCCACCCCGTACCCGCGGTCGCGCTCGCCGGTCCGACCGTCACGTCGAGGCCGTGCTCCGCGAAGGCCGTCCGGACGAGCTCGCGCAGCCGAGTGGCTTCGGCCTCCGACAGGAGCGTCAACTCCCCGTCGCGCGGGACATCCGCCCCGTCCCGTCGCTCTCTACGCCGAAAAATGCCCATGGTGTCCCCCTGTTGTCGAGGATCCGGATCCTAGCGGCGACCGGCCGGCTCGCTGCGGGCCGGGTAACCTCGCCCCGTGATGGATCAGGAGCAGTACGACCGGTACCGGGACGACGCGAAGGTGCTGGCGGCGATCGGGGTGCGGGTCGACGCGCAGGCCGGCCGGGTCACCGTGCGGCTGCCCAGGAGCGTGGCGCAGGCCGCGGTGGACGCGTGGGAGCGGGACGAGGAGGGCGGGGCCGGGCCCGAGTCCAACGAGCAGTACGTGCTGCGGGACCGGGCCGCGGAGCTGGCGTTCATCGGCCTCGCGATCGCGCAGCGCGGCCGCTGGGAGGGCGAGGAGGTCGTGGTCGACCTCGACGTCGCGTCCGCCGGGGCGGCCGTGCGGGCGTCGCAGTAGTCGGGCCGCGGTGGTCGGCGGGCTGCTGTGGTCGGCCGGGTGGTCAGGCGAGGCGGTACTCCGCGAAGCCGCGCGCCGGCTTCGCGGCGGCCACCGTCTGGGCGGCGGCGAGCAGCAGGAAGGCCGCGCCGTACTGGGGGCGGCCTTCGAGGTCCAGGAGGAGCGAGGTGCCGTAGGCGCCGTGGACGGCGGCCAGCGCGAGGAGGCTCCAGGAGCGGCGCCGGGTGCGGTGGCCGAGCACGCGGACCACGTGCCGCACGCCGCACAGGGTGAGGAGCAGGAGCGCGCCGAAGACCGCGATCACCGGAATCCCGGTGGTGACTCCCCAGGGCTCCCCGACGTCCGTGAGGCCCACGGCGTACATGGCCATGGAGAAGAAGCCCATGGCGACCAGGGCCATGGCCTCCAGGGCCAGCAGTGCACCCACCACCGCAGTCGTCACGTCACGCACGGGCCGTCCTCCTGATCGGTCTCCGAGATGCCGCGCGCAGCTTATTTGAACGGGTTCAATCTGTCGAATGGCTGGTCGGCGCAGATCCACTGTCTACGAACAGGGCGCGGACGGTCTCGGTGGCGAGCTCCCGCAGCCAGGCGTGCGCGCGGTCGTCGTCGTAGCGCTGGTGCCACAGCAGGTACAGCGGGACCTCGGGCATCGGGACCGGCAGGGGCAGGGTGACCAGCCCGAGCCGGTGGCGGTCCGCACGGGTGACCGCCTCGGGCAGGGTGGCCACCAGGTCCCCGGCGAGGGCGAGTTGGAGGGCGAAGGCGGCGGTGGGCCCGGCGGCGACGACGCGCCGTTCGAGACCGCGGGCGGACAGGGCGTGGTCGATCGCGTCGTGCAGCCGGCCGCGCCGGGAGAGCGTGAGGTGTTCGGCGGCGGCGTAGCGCTCGATGGTCAGCGCGCCTTCGGTGAGGGGGTGGCCCGGCCGGACGGCGACCGCCAGGCGGTCGCTGCCGACCAGGCGGTGGCGGATGTCGGGGAGGGTCGGCGGGCTGGAGCTCGACTCCAGGTCGACCTCGCCGCGGCGCAGCTCGGCGTCGTCCGTGCCGGGTTCGGCGGAGAGGCGCAGCCGGACGCCGGGGGCGTCGCGGTGGACGGCGGTGATCAGGGCGGGGCCGCAGGCGGAGGTGAGGGCGTCGTGCCAGCGCACGGTGAACACCCGCTCCAGGGAGGCCAGTTCGAGGTCCTGCCGGGCCGACAGCAGCCGGTGCGCCTGCTGGACCAGGGCGTGGACCTCGGCGCGGATGGCGAGTGCGCGGGTGGTCGGGACCATGCTGCGGCCGGTGCGGACCAGGATCTGGTCGCCGGTGGCCTTGCGGATGCGGCCCAGGGAGCGGCTCATCGCGGGCGCGGTGACGTGCAGTCGGGCGGCGGCGCCGGCGACGCTGCCCTCCTCCAGCAGGGCGTCCAGGGCCGTGAGGAGGTTCAGATCCAATTGCATGAGAGTAACTCTACAAGTGCAGAGCATGCACTTGTTGTTAATCGTCGGGGCTTCTACCTTCGAAGTGCGGGCGAGCGGACGAGCCGCCCGGATCCATCGAAGCCTTGGGGAGACCTTCATGAACACTGCCATGCCCTTCGCCGCCGACTCCGCCGCCGACCTGACCCTGCTGGCCGAGGTGACCGAGGCGGTCGTGAGCGCCGGTCGCACGCTGCGCGAGCGCCACACCCCGCACGCCCGGGGCGTGAGCCTGGACGAGGTCGTCGCCGAGATCCACGCCAACGACGACGCGGTCCTCGCGGTGCTGCGGGAGCCGCTGCTGCGGGCCCGCCCCGGATCGCGGTGGGCCGAGGACGAGCTGGCCGGCGGCGCGCTCCCGCCGGGGGAGTGGTGGGTCGTCGACCCCGCCGAGGGCAACATCAACCACGTGCACGGCATGGACGACTGGTCGGTGACCGCCACCCTGGTCCGCGACAACCGGCCGGTGCTCACCGTCGTCCACCTGCCGCTGACCGGTGACACGTACACCGCCGTGGCCGGCGCCGGCGCGCACCTCAACGGCCGGCCGCTGACGGTGTCCGCCAAGACCGACCTGGGCGCCGCGCTGATCGGCACCGGCCAGGCCCGGCCGGGCGAGGACGAGCGCACCTTCCGGCGGATCGGCGAGTCCGTCACGGCGATGCTGGTCAACGGTCTCGTCGTGCGGGTGTCGGTGCCCGCCACGATGCAGCTCATCCACGTCGCCGCCGGACGGATGGACGCCTTCTGGCAGTTCTCCGACGTCCGCTCCGGGCTGGTGGCCGGCGCCCTGCTGGTCGCCGAGGCCGGAGGCACCGTCACCGACCTGGCGGGCCGCCCCTGGACCACGGGCAGCCCTGACTTCCTGGCCTCGGCCCCCGGCCTCCACGCCGCGGCCCTCGAGGTCCTCGCGCCCCTCGCCTGACCCGGCATCACCTCCCTCCCGACACCTGAGGAGCACCACCCCATGACCACCATCGCCATCCTCGGCGCCGGCCGCGTCGGCACCAATCTCGCCCGCAAGCTCTCCGCCGCCGGACACCACGTCACCCTCGGCGCCCGGAACCCGGCTTCCGCCTCCGCCCCGCACCCGGCCGTGGCCGTGGCCGACCAGCGCACCGCCGCCCGCACGGCCGAGGTGGTGATCAATGCGACCCCCGGCCACACCTCGCTGGAACTCCTGGCCGGCCTGCGCTCGGAGCTCGCCGGGAAGGTCCTCGTCGACGTCTCCAACGCCACCCACGACGCGGCGGACGGCCTGCCCGGCGAGCTCTGCCACCCCGGCGGCAGTCTGGCCGAACTCCTGCAGGCCGCCCTCCCCGACACCCACGTGGTCAAGACCCTCAACACCATGCTGTTCACGGTGATGACCGCCCCGGAGAGCCTGGCCACCCCGCCGACCGCCTACCTGTCGGGTGACGACCCGGACGCCAAACGGACCGTCACCGGTCTTCTCGGCGACCTGGGTTGGCAGCCCGGATGGATCGAGGACCTCGGCGGCATCGCCACCGCCCGCGCCACCGAGGCGATGATCCTCGTCGTGCCCCACCTCCTGCGCCGGGACGGCTTCAGGCCCTTCGCCGTCTCGCTCGCCCGCTGACTCGCCGGGCCGCTCGGGTCGCCGGGCGTCGTGGGGGCCGCTCGGGTCATCGGGCGGCGGTGGCGGTCCTCCAAGCGGTGACCGCCTCGGTGAGCCGCTCCCGCTCCTGGTCGTACTGCCGCTTGCGGTGGCCGTTCGCCCCGGACGGGTGCGGGAAGCCGAACAGGCAGCGCTCCGCGCTGATGCGCCCCGAATCCACCGAGAGCTGCACCGCCTCGGTGGCCGCCTTGCCGAACGGGATCACCAAGGCCTCGGGCATCGCGGCCAGTTCGGCCCCGAGCGCCTGCTCGGCGAAGGTCCGCAGCACCGGAATCCTGGTCAGCGACGCCCCGTTCCAGTTCGCCCCGTCCACGAACACCGCGTGCCCGACCGCCGAGGTGAACGCCGCCACCCGCTCCTGCGGGTCCCAGAGCCGGGCCGTGGTCGCCAGCCCCAACGCGTCGGCCAGGCCGATCCCGTCGAGCATCGCCACCGCGTGGGTGCGGATCGCGCCGCCGAAGGCCCCGGTCTGCTTGGCCAGCCGGACCGCCTCGTCCGGCTCCGCCCCCGCGAGCAACGCCGCGCGGGCCGCCTGCACGGCGAGGTGCAGCTGGCGGCGGCCCGGCGTGATGCCGACCAGTGTCACCCGGGCCGCAGGGTCGATCCGGTCGAACGGCACGTAGTAGATCTCCCAGCGGCGGCCGCTCAGCGTCTCCTGGTGCAGCAGGAGCTCCGGCCGGCTCACCGACTGCTCGTCCAACCCCTCGGGCAGCGCCCGCAGCACCGGGGCGAACCGCTCGATGCACCAGCCCGCCGAGAGCGGCCCGTCCGCCGGCAGCTGCTGGTACGCGCACACGTGCGGGGTTTCGACCACGGCACACCCCCTCTTCCCTGATCACTCGTCAACGGGCGCGGTCAGCCTAGCTGTGGCCGGACGGCCGTCGGGCCGGATCGGACGAGGAATGCGGCGGAAGGAGTGACTCGGGCGTCGACCCGGGTGACGCCGGTCTCCACGGCGACCACCGAGTTGGCGACGCCCAGCCGTGGAGTGGGCGGAGATCGCCCGGGCGGTGGTTCGCCGGTGACTGTGCCGGCCCGGGACTGCGGGGTCGAACGCACCCGCCCCGTCCGCGCGGTGACCGAGTGTGCCGTGGTGGCTGGGGCCCGCGTGGGCGCGGGGCCTGACGGTCTGTCGGGGGTGGGGGAGTGCCGCCGGGGACCGCTTGTGCGGAGCGGTGCCCGGCGGCTCGGTGGACGGTGCGCCGACCCTCAACGGCTACCGTCCGTGCTCCCGTCCGGTGCCGGGGAGTTGGCCGTCGCTGGTGCCATCGTGACGACCCCGCCCGGGCGGGAGGTGGTGGACTGCCGCCGGCCCGGGGTCAGGGCATGGCCGGCGGCAGTCCGGTTCTGGGGTGGTCAGCCCTGGTCGTTGGCCGGGAGCTGCGACTGGATGGTGTTCATGACGGAGGCGTCGGCGAGGGTGGTGGTGTCGCCGACCTCGCGGCCTTCGGCGATGTCGCGGAGCAGGCGGCGCATGATCTTGCCGGAGCGGGTCTT
>NZ_JBSFGS010000047.1:0-42970 GCF_053596675.1 Kitasatospora sp. NPDC001664 | reverse complement strand
CTCTCCCCCCCCCCCCCGCTCTCCCCAGGGGGGGCGCCCCCCCCCCCCCCCCGGGGGGGGGGGGGCCCGCCCCCCCCCGCCCCGCCCGCCCGGCCCACGTCCGAAACACCCTCAGTCCGAAACACCCTCAGTCGGAAAGCAGGACAGCCGCGATGACCCGCGAGGTACCGTTCGTCCGCGTCACCACCGCCGATGGCGTCACCACCCTGGAGCTGGACTCCCCGCACAACCGCAACGCCCTCTCCACCCGGCTGATGGCGGAACTGACGCGGGGTCTGGCCGACGCGGCCGCCGACCCCGGCGTGCGGGCGGTCGTGCTCGGCCACACCGGCAAGGTGTTCTGTGCCGGGGCCGACCTCTCCGAGGCCACCGGCGACGACCCGACGGTCGGACCGCGC
The DNA here is from genome assembly GCF_053596675.1 of Kitasatospora sp. NPDC001664. Lineage (NCBI taxonomy): Bacteria > Bacillati > Actinomycetota > Actinomycetes > Kitasatosporales > Streptomycetaceae > Kitasatospora > Kitasatospora sp. NPDC001664. Next base: position 42,572 of record NZ_JBSFGS010000047.1, on the reverse strand, counting down.
GGGCTGGTCGACCTCCAGCGGGCCCTCGTGGACTGCCCCAAGCCCGTGGTCGCGGCGGTCGACGGCCACGTCCGGGCGGGCGGCCTCGGCCTGCTCGGCGCCGCGGACCTGGTGGTGGCCGGCCCGCAGTCCACCTTCGCCTTCACCGAGGTCCGCCTCGGTCTGGCCCCGGCGGTCATCTCGCTCCCGCTGCGGCCCAAGCTCGACCCGCGCGCCGCCTCGCGGTACTACCTCACCGGCGAGACCTTCGACGCGGTGGAGGCGGCCCGGATCGGCCTGGTCACGGAGGCGACGCAGGACGTGGCGGCGGCGCTCAAGGTCTTCCTGGACGCCTTCCGCCTGTGCTCGCCGCAGGGCCTGGCCGAGACCAAGCGGCTCGCCAACGCCGGGGTGGTCGCGTCGTTCGAGCAGGACGCCGAGGAGCGCGTCGCCCAGTCGGCGCGGCTGTTCGGCTCCGCGGAGGCCCAGGAGGGCATGCGGGCCTTCCTGGAGCGCCGCCCGGCCCCCTGGGCGCAGTAGGCGTCCCGCAGGGGAACGGCAGCACCTGGCTGGTGACGGTGGTCACCCCGGGGGCGCGAGGCTCTGCTGACCTGCGGCTCCGCCGCGCGGGCGCGGGTACGGAAGGCGGACCAGCGTGAGATCGGGGCACGTCAGCCGGTTGCACGTACTGCCGTTCCCCCGCGCGCCCCGGGGCGGAGCCGCCGATCAGCAGGGCCCCGCGCCCCCGGCACCACCACTTCCTCAGCGCGCGGCGACCGAGGCCAGCCGGCGGGCCGCCCGGTAGTCACGCATGATCTGGGCGAAGGTGGTGTGCCCCTGGGTGGTGCGGGCGAAAGCCCGCCAGGCCGGGCCGACCAGGCAGACGGCGGCGTGGAAGAGGTGCGGCCGCTTCTCGAAGGCGCCGAGCATCACCTTGCCGGCCCGCATCTCCACGCCCAGCCCGGCCTTGACGGCGAAGGCGTAGTTGAGCGCCTGCCGGCGGACGTCCGTCGTGCCGTCCGCCTCGGCCACCTTGACCGCCCACTCGCCGGCCAGCCGGCCCGACCGCAGCGCGTACGAGATGCCCTCCCGGGTCCACGGCTCCAGCAGCCCGGCCGCGTCGCCCGCGACCAGCACCCGCCCCTTGGAGAGCGGTGAGTCCTCGGCCCGGCAGCGGGTCAGGTGGCCGGACTCCACGCTCGGGGTGAACCCGCTCAGGCCCAACTGCCGGATGTACTCGGCCAGGTACTGCTTCGTCGCCTCGCCGTCGCCGCGGGCCGAGATGACCCCGACGGTCAACGAGCCGGAGTCGGTCTTCGGGAAGACCCAGCCGTAACTGCCGGGCAGCGGCCCCCAGTCCAGGTGGATGCGGCCCTCCCAGGCCCGGGAGACCTGCTCGGGGACGGGGATCTCCGCCTCCAGGCCGAGGTCGATCTGGTCGAAGGAGACCCCGACGTGGCGGCCGATCCGGCTGGCGCTGCCGTCGGCGCCGACCACCGCGCGCGCCTCGATCCGGCGGCCGTCCGCCGTGGTGACGGTGACGGTCCGTCCGCTGCCGAGGCCGGGGCCCTCGGGCTGCTCGACCCCGCTGACCGTGACGCCGGTGACCAGCACCGCCCCGGCCTGCTCGGCGGACTGCACCAGGCGCAGGTCGAACTCGTCACGGTTCACCAGGCCGAAGAGCATCCGCTTGGAGCGACGGGTGCGGGTGAAGCGGCCGCCGAGCGCGAAGGTGACGGCGTGCACCCGGTCCTGCAGAGGGAGCTTGAAGTCCTCCGGCAGGCTGTCCCGGGAGGGGCCGATGATGCCGCCGCCGCAGGTCTTGTACCGGGGGTGCTCGGCCTTGTCGAGCAGCAGCACCCGGCGCCCCTGCTTCGCCGCCGCGTACGCGGCCGAGGATCCGGCCGGGCCCGCGCCGACCACCACCACGTCCCACACGCCGCCCAGCGGGTCCTGCTCCCGCGCCACGGCGTCCGACGCGGCGTCAGGATCGGGCCCGGGCACGGCGGGCTGGTCGGAGAGGTCCTGGCCGAGGGTGCTACCGGTGTCAGTCACAGGCAGCAATCCTAGTGCGCCGGACCTGCGGAGGATCCAGCCCTCCAAGAGTGGCGGCCTATGATCGAAACCACCCGAACACCTGGTTTCCCACGGTGCCCTCCCCACCCCCGGAGCACTCCTGATGACCGAGCAGTCCCTGGCGACGGCCGTCCGCGACCTGATGCCGCGGGCCAAGGCCGACCTCACCGACCTGGTCGCCTTCGCCTCCGTCGCCGACCCCCGCCAGTTCCCCGTCGAGGAGTGCCACAAGGCCGCCCGGTGGGTCGCCGACGCCTTCGCCGCCGAGGGCCTGACGGACGTCCGGCTGCTGGACACCCCCGACGGCACCCAGTCCGTCTACGCCGAGTTCCCCGGACCGGCGGGTGCCCCGACCGTACTGCTCTACTCGCACTACGACGTGCAGCCCCCGCTGGACGAGTCCGGCTGGCACTCCCCCGCCTTCGAGCTGACCGAGCGCGACGGCCGCTGGTACGGGCGCGGCGCGGCCGACTGCAAGGGCAACGTCCTGATGCACCTCACCGCCCTGCGCGCGCTGCGGCAGGTGGACGGCGGCTACCCCGTCGGCCTCAAGGTGATCGTCGAGGGCTCCGAGGAGCAGGGCACCGGCGGCCTGGAGCGCTACGCCGAGGCCCACCCCGAACTCCTCGCCGCCGACGTGATCGTGATCGGTGACACCGGCAACTTCGCCCCCGGCCTGCCCACCGTCACCGCCTCGCTTCGCGGCATCGCCGAGGCCTCGATCAGCATCACCACCCTGGCCGGGAACCTGCACTCCGGCGCCTTCGGCGGCGCCGCCCCCGACGCGCTGCAGGCCCTGGTCAAGGTGCTCGCCTCGCTCCACGACGAGAACGGCGACTGCGCGGTGGCCGGTCTGACCACCGGTCAGACCTGGCAGGGCGTCCAGTACTCCGAGGAGCAGTTCCGCGCCGACGCCAAGGTGCTGGACGGCGTCGCCCTCACCGGAACCGGCACCGTGGCGGACCGCCTCTGGGCCCGCCCGGCCGTCACCGTCCTCGGCATCGACTGCCCGCCGGTGGTCGGCGGCGCCTCCTCCGTCCAGTCCGCCGCCACGGCCCGGGTCAGCCTGCGCGTCCCGCCGGGCACCGAGGTGAAGGCCGCCCAGGACGCCCTGGTGGCCCACCTGGAGGCGGCCGTCCCGCTCGGCGCCCACGCCGTGGTCGAGCGGCTCGGCAGCGGCTCCCCGTTCAGCGCCGACACCAGCGGCCCCGCCTACGCCGCGATGGCCGAGGCCATGCGGGAGTCCTTCGGCACCCCCATGGTCGTCTCCGGCGAGGGCGGCTCCATCCCGCTCTGCAACACCCTGCGCACCCTCTACCCCGAAGCCGAGATCATCCTCATCGGCGTCGAGGACCCCACCACCCAGATCCACGCCGTCAACGAGAGCGTCGACCCGCGGGAACTGGAGAAGATGTCCCTCACCGAGGCCCTCTTCCTCCGCAACTACGCCGCCTCCCGCACCGCCTGACCCACCCTCCGCCGGCCCGGCCCGGCTGCCGGGCCGGGCACGCTCTCCGTCATCATGGGAGCATGTCCGCGATCACCACCGTCCTGCTCAGCCCCGGCAGCTGGGAGGAGGACCAGCAGGTCCTCGACTAACCAGGAGGACCGCTACCGGGTGCTCACCCTGGCCGACCTACGGGCGGCGGCCCGCCGGGGCTGACCGCCGCAGGGCGCCGAGCAGCGTCGCGCCGAGGGCCGCGCCGGTGCCGGCGCCGAAGCAGAGCTCGTCGATCCGGCCGCGTTCGTGGCGGGCCAGGCGGTGCAGGGCGCCCGCGGCGGCGGCCGCGGTCAGGACGGCGGCGGCGCCGGGGGTCACGCGGCCGAGGGCGGAGCGGTGCGGGGCCAGGGCGGCCAGGCCGAGGAGCGAAGTGCCGTACTGGAGCACGGTGTGGAGGGGGACGCCGGCCACCCGGGTGTCGAGCACCGGAAGGACCCGGACGCCCCAGCGGCCCTCGTGGGTGAAGGAGTCCCAGAGCACGTGGGTGCCGGCCCCGACGGCCGCCGAGAGGGCGAACCACCCGAGCGGCGCCGCGCTCCGCCGCTCGGGCCGGACCACCCCGTACCACCAGGCCGCCGCCGCCCCGGCGATCACCACGTCCACCGTCGGCACGGCCCACCACCGGTGCGTCAGCCCGCCGTAGCGGTAACTCCCCCGCAGCACCGACTCGGCGAAGAACGGCGCGTCCGGCGCCATCGCCCCCGCCACCAGCCCGGCGGCCACCCACGACCCGCGCCCGAGCAGCGGCAGGACGGCGGCGGGGTGGCTGAAGGTGAAGGGCACACCGCCGATGCTAGGAGCCGCAGCTCGGACACGCCGTCAGGTGGCCGGTGTGCAGTGCTTGGAGTCGCGACAGCCGGGCCTCCTGGGCGGCGCCGTCCCCCGGCGACGGGGCGGTGGAGGCGAGGTGGGTGTCCCGGCCCTGGCGGTCCGTCAGGACCAGGCCGGCGGCTCCGGCCGGGCCCCAGGTGTGGCGCGGGCGGTACCCGATGGCGGCCACCTCGCACCACGGCGTCGTCCGGGTCTCGACCAGCGACCGGTTGACCAGTCCCTGCGCGTCGGCGCGGAGGCCGAGCAGGCAGACCCGGCAGAGCAGCGCCGAGCCCACCGCGGCGGGCCCCCCGAACATCACCCAGAACATCCACTGCGGGAAGTGGATCAGCTCGTCCTCGGGGACGCCCCAGGCCCGCACCAGTTCCGGCAGTTGGGGCAGCCCGAAGGCCAGCAGCAGAACGGCGAGCACGGTCAGCCTGATCCGCTCGTCCCGGGGCACGAACTCCACGGTGCGGTCGTCGTTCACGGTGCGTCCCCGAGGTGGTCGAGCTCCTCGGTGATCGCGCTGCGCAGCGCGTCGTGCCGCGGGCCGAGGGCGTGGGCCGGCCCGGTCCAGTGCTCGCGCGGGTAGAGCCAGACGGGGTGGCCGACCTTGTCGGCGGGCTCCCAGTCGTAGCGGGGCCAGACGTGGGCGTGCAGGAACGGGTCGGTGTTGCCGAGGATCTCCAGGTTGACCCGGCGGAAGGCCGGATCGAGGCGGGCGCAGGCCCGTTCGACGGCCTCGCCGAGCAGGGCCATGGAGTCCAGGAAGGCGGTGCGCTGAGGGCGGGTCAGGTCGGAGAGCCGTCCGGCGGCGGGGTCCTCGCCGAGCAGGACCGTGTACCCGGGAAGGAACTGCACGTCGCCGATCACGGCGAAGCCGCCGGGGAGCCGGCGCAGCACCGTGGGGTTCTCACCCCGCAGCGCCGCGCCGATCCGGTCCTTCTTCCAGCCGTCGTCCATCGGTTCCGTTCCGTTCCGTGCTGTTCGTGCGGTTCGTGCGGTTCGTGCTGTGCGTCGAGCCGGGTCAGGCTCCCGCTCCCACCGCGGCCGGCAGTCCGGCCTCCAGGTAGCGGAGTTCGCCGCGCTCGCGCGCGTCGAGCGCGGCGGCCAGGCGCCGCAGCCGGTTGGGCGGGAGCAGGCCGGCGGCCTCGTCCAGGGTGACGAAGCGCCAGCCGCGCAGCTCCTCGGCGGGCAGCCGCAGGGCGGCCCGGGCAGTGGCGTCCAGGTGGCCGCCGTCGTACATCAGCCGCAGGCCGCCGCGGCGCGGACCGGTGCGCGGCTCCCAGTCGACGGCGAGCAGCCGCAGCGCGGAGGCCTCCAGCCGCAGGCCGAGCTCCTCGACGGTCTCCCGCAGGGCGGCGTCGGTGGGGGCCTCACCACGCTCGACCACGCCGCCGGGGAACTCCCAGTCGGGCTTGTAGACCGGGTCGACGAGCAGCACCCGGTCCTGGTCGTCGAAGAGCAGGACGGCGGCGGCCACGGTGTCGCCGGTGGAGTCGGCGCTCTGCACGATCGGGCAGCGCGCGGTGCCCTGCTCGACCAGTTCGGCGAGCCGTTCGGCGGTCTGACGGGGCGTCAGCCCGGTCGTGTCCACCAGGTGGGCGTCCCGGCTGAGCCAGCGGCGGGCGGCACGGTACTGGGGCAGGTGCTCCTCGCACCAGCTCCGCAGCCGGGCGCTGGCGGCCGGGTCGTCGGGGCACTCCTCGCGGGCGGCTATCCGCTCGCGCAGGACCGTTTCGTCGGCGTCCAGCACCAGGTGGTGGACGGCCAGGCCGCGGGCGGCCAGCGCGCCGAAGATCTCGTCCCGGTAGTCCTCGCGCAGCAGCGTCATCGGCACCACCAGCGGCCCGGGCACCTCGGCCAGCAGGGCCGCCGCCACCTCGGGCACCAGCCGCCGCCAGGCGGCCAGGTCCTGGAAGTCCGAGACGGTGGCCATCCGGTCCGGCGGCAGGATGTGCCGCAGGCCGTAGCCGACCAGCTCGGGGTCGTAGAGCACGCTGCCCGGCAGCAGGCCGACCAGTTCCCGGCAGGCGCTGGTCTTGCCCGCGCCGAACGTCCCGTTGACCCAGACGATCACGTTTCCCCCGCCCTTCGCCGGTCGTGCACCGGCCCTCACCTCCCGGTCGTCCCCCGCCCGGACCCGGCCCATGCCTGCCCGGTCGGGCGACCGTCGCTTCCCGGCCGTACGGCATGTGTCAGCCGCACGCGCCAGCTTCCTGACCTGTTCAGGGCAGGCACGCCTGCCCACCGGGCCGGTCGCTCAGTCCAACTCGGGCAGCCGCTTCTTCAGCACCTTGCCCATCGCGTTCCTCGGGAGGTCGGGCACCAGCACCACCCGCCGGGGCCGCTTGTGCACGGAGAGCCGTTGCGCCACGAAGGCCGTGAGCTGATCGCCCGTCACCGAACCGTCGGCGACGACGTAGGCGACCACGGTCTGACCGAGGTCCGGATCGGGCGCACCGACCACGGCCGCGTCGGCCACCGCGGGGTGGTCGCGCAGCGCGGCCTCCACCTCGCCGGCGCCGATCTTGTAGCCGCCGCTCTTGATCAGGTCCACCGAGGCCCGGCCGACGATCCGGTGGAAGCCGTCCGGCTCGACCACCGCGACGTCCCCGGTGCGGAACCAGCCGTCGGCGGTCCACGCCTCGGCGTCCGCGTCCGGCCGGTTCAGGTACCCCGTGAACAGCGTCGGCCCGGCCACCTGGAGCTCGCCGACGCTCTCGCCGTCGGGCTCGACCGGGACGCCGTCCTCGCCGACCAGACGGGTGCGCACCCCGTCCAACGGCAGACCCACGCTGCCGGGGCGGCGCTCGCCGTCGGCCCGGGTGGACACGGTGATCAGCGACTCGGTCATCCCGTACCGCTCGATCGGCGCGTGGCCGGTCAGCGCGTGCAGCCGCTCGAAGACCGGCGTGGGCAGCGGGGCGCTGCCGGAGACCAGCAGCCGCGCCCCCGCCAGCGCGCGGGCCGACGGCGCGTCAGCGGTGACGCGGGACCAGACGGTCGGCACCCCGAAGTAGAGCGAGCCGCCCGCCGCGGCGTACGCCTGCGGCGCGGGGCGGCCGGTGTGCACCAGCCGGCTGCCGGTGCGCAGCGCTCCCAGCACGCCGAGCACCAGGCCATGGACGTGGAACAGCGGCAGGCCGTGCACCAGGGTGTCCTCGGCGCTCCACTGCCAGGCCTCGGCCAACGCGTCCAGGCCGGCCGCCACGGCGGAGCGCGGGATCACCGCGCCCTTCGGGGCGCCGGTGGTGCCGGAGGTGTAGAGCACGAACGCGGGCCGGTCGGCGGCCGGCTCGGCGTACGTCGCGGCCGAACGGACCGTCAGGTCCACCGGCAGCGCCTCGATCCCGTCCACCGGCGCGGCGCCCGCGGCCTGCGCCAGCAGGGCGGCGCCCGAGTCCCGGAGGATGTGCTCGCGCTCCTTGGGCCCGGAGTCCGGCGGCAGCGGCACCACCGGCACCCCTGCCAGCAGCCCGCCCACCACGGCCACCACGGTCTGCGCGCTCGGCGTGGCCAGCACCGCCAACGCGGGGGCCCCGGCCACCCGGTCGGCCACCGCGGCGGCGGCACCCAGCAGGTGCTCCCGGGAGAGCGGATGACCGTCGATCACCAGGGCGTCGGCGGCATCGCCGTACGCACCGTCCAGTGCCGTCAGGAGTCCCATGGCCCGGACTCTACCGGCGTGCCGTCACCCACCAGCCACGAGGTGCGTCCCACCGACCCACCGACGGACGGCAGGGCAACACCCCAGGGGCGCGAGGAACTGCGCGAGCCCGGAAGGCAGCCCACTGCGAGATCGGGGCAGACGAGCCAGCTGCACGCACTGCCGTCCCCCACCGCGCAGTTCCCCGGCTCCCTGACGTCAGAGGCCCGCCATGCCCCGGCCGGCGGCCTCCGAGCACTGTGGGTTCCGGCAGGCGCCGCCCCGCCAGGTGTGCAGCCGACGGCCTTCGGCGTCCACCGTCTCCCCCGCGTACTCCGCCTCGACGGCGGAGTTGCAGCGGGCACAGGTGAGGTGCCTCGGCTTGGTCGCGCCGGTCTGGAGCTCTTCCATCGGGATGCCATCCACTCTCCGCTCGGGGCACGCCACCGAGCGGTCGTCGTCCGGTCGTACCGCCATCGTCGGGCGGGCGGCGGCGGCCGGTCCACGGGCCGCCACCCGCCCGGGGCATCCGTCGGATGAACGCCGACCGGCTCCTGACCACCCGTCACCCCCGCCGACCTGCGGTTCCTCCGTCAGCGGGTGCTTGACACGGCGGCGTTCTGCACAGCACCGGGGAGGCCCGCCGTGACACCACGGACCTCGCTGGCCGCCCGGCGGTCCACCGTGCTCAGCGGGCCGAGACCGCCGAGCACCGTCAGCAGCCCGGCCGTGGTCAGCGAGCCGGGCGGGCCCGGCACGGGTTCGAGGACCGTCAGGGTGGCGGCCTCGGCGAGCAGTTCGGGCCGCAGCCCGGCCAGGCCGCCGGGGCGGACCGTGCGGCCGGCCGGGAGCCAGTCGGGCAGCACCGGGCCGAAGGAGCCGAGCAGCAGCACGAGGTCGCTCTGCCGGACCGCCGACTCGGCCGCGTCGCGCAGGTCCGAGGCGCGGTAGCACCACTGGTCGGGGTGCTGGCCGCGCAGGGTCGGGAACCTGCGGCGCAGCACCGTCAGGATGTCCCGCACCTCCTGCACGGGAGTGCAGGGCGCGGTGACGAAGGCCAGCCGCTCCGGGGTGGCGGGTGCGATCCGTTCGGCCTGCTCCACCGTACCCACCGTCAAATCCTCGGGGTGGCCGGGGAGCACGACCCGGGGCAGCCCGGTGCCGTAGGCGCCGGTGCCGGTGCCCACCAGCAGCAGCGTCTCGCCCTCCGCGAGGCGACTGTCGGCGGTCCGCCGGGCCTGGGCGGCGGCGGAGCAGCCGGCGGACCGTCCGGCGGCGAGCGGACCGACGGCCGGCGGCGGCAGGACCGAAGGACCGTCAGGCGCGCCGGCCGGACGCGGCCTCGGGGTGGTGACGGGCGGCCAGGCCGCGCAGGGGGCGGGCGGTCCGGGCAGCAGGACCCGGCGGGTGCGCAGCGCCGCCGTGAAGCCGAGCACCGCCCGGCGGGCCGCCCCGGCGAGGCGGGCGGGCGCGGCGGCCGCCAGGCCGACCGGGCGGCCCGCCGGGTCCAGGTAGGTGGTGGCCAGCAGGCCGGGGCGGCCCTGGTGCCGCTCGGCCGGTTCGGCCGCGCCCCGGGGCACGACCGGGCCGGTCGTGTGCGGGATGCCGAGCACCTCCAGCCAGGCCGCCAGCAGGGGCGCGGCCGGGCAGTGAACGGTGCCCCGCGCCGGGTGGTCGAACGCGGTCACCACGGTGACCTGGTCCGTCATGGCGCCTTCCGTTCGGAAGAACTCCGTCCTCGTCGACCGGTGCACGTGCCGTCTCCGTCCTTGGTCCGATGGCCGGACACCCCGCCCGGCACACCCCGTGATCTTCGGAATCGGACCGGCCCCGGATCGTCTCCACCCAGGGGCGCACGGTGGTGTGCTGACGGAGCGTCGGAGCGCTCGCCTCGACGGCCCGTGCGCCCCACCCGTCACCAGTGGCTCCCCCGGCCCGGGCGGGAAAGGCATTGCCGCCCGGGATCCCGGCTGGGAGAGTCGCGCGGGTGAGCGACGAACCCGAGGACCTGGTGCTCGAAGGCGGCCTGACCCCCGAGGAGGCGGTCGAGCTCGGCGGCCTCCTCGACGACCTGTTCGGCATGGCGGTGTGCGTGACCGTGGAGGCCGAGGTGCCCGTCCCCGGCTCGGCGGAGCGACTCGCACGGGCGGTCCGGGCCCGGATCGGCGAGCCGGGCTGCCGGATCCAGACGGACTCCGACGGCCTCAGCGCCCTGCTCGGCCCCACCGGCCTGGACCGCGACGACCCCCTGGGCGCGCTCGCCACCGCCACCGCCGCCCTCGGCGGCACCTGGGAGGCCCCCGTGGTCACCGACACCGACCTGGGGCAGGTGGCCCACGCGTCGCGGCGAGCCGAAGACGGCCCCGACGGGACCGGCACCACCCGGATCCACGTGTGGACGGGCTGCGCCTACGCGTTCACCGCGTACGCGGAACAGGAGGCGAGGCGGACCCCGCCCCCATGACCGCACGCCCCACCACCCGCCATCACCCGACTCGCCGTCCCCCCTCCCTCCGCCTCACCACCTCCGACTCCCACCCCACCTCCGACTCCCCCGGTCAGGGCCGGAAGCCCCCCGTGGAGCGGGAGTTGAGCAGGTGCGAGGCGTGCGGGCTGCGCCGGTGCGGCAGCAGGGCCGCCCGCATGGCGGCCTGGGCCTCGTCGATCCGACGGGACCGCAGCCCGGTGCGCAGGCTCAGGAAGCGTTCCCAGGCCAGGCAGGCGGCGTCCAACTCCCCCGCCTCGAGGTGGAGTTCCCCGAGCCGGGCGAGCACCAGCGCCTGTGCCCGGGGCTCCTGGGCCGGCCGCAGCCGGGTGGAGAGCCGCAGATCGCTGAGGGCCCCGGCCCGATCGCCGATGCGCTGCCGCACCTCGGCCCGCTGGTGGGCCAGGGCCGCGGCGTTGTAGCCGCCGATGCTGGGCCACGGGCCGGTGGCCCGGTCGAGCTCCCGCTCGGCCTGCCGGATCGCCCCGACGGCCTCCCGGTGCCGGCCCACCGAGGCGCGGGCCAGGGCGAGTTGACCGTGCAGTAAGGCCAGCGTGCGCGGGTCGGAGCGGCCCGCCACGGACAGTGCCCGATCGGCCAGCCGGAGCGCGGCCTCGTGGTGGCCGAGCCGGTGCGCCTGCACGCTGAGCGCCCGCAGCACCAGGGCGAGGGTCTTCGGTTCACCGCTCTCGTCGGCGAGTTCGGCCGCCGTGAGGTACCAGCGCTGGGCCGTCCCGTTCCGCCCGTGGTCGAGGTGCAGGAAGCCGCCGAGGGTGACCAACCGGGCACAACTGCCCAGCAGCGAGCGGCGGGTGACGGGGCTGGCGCTGAGCCGCAGCCAGGGCAGCGCGACGCTGGCGGTGAAGCCGCTCAGGGCCCGGAGCACGGTGCCCGAGCCGGTCAGGTGGTCGCTGTACGAGAACTGTGCGGTCAGCTCCTCGACACAGGCCACGTGCCGTCCGCCGAGCCGCTCGCCGCCGCCCTCCACCGGGCGCCGGGGGCGGACCACCCCGGGCCTCGGCGGCAGCAGCTCCAGGTCGGCGGTGCGGTACACCGCGGCCCCGGCCCGCAGCAGCCCCGGCGCGTACCGAGCCTCCGCCCCGTCCCCCGACGTCCCGTCGGAGGACGCCCCGTCGGACCCGACACCTCCCGACCCGAAACCTCCCGCCCCGGCCCCGGCCAGCCCGGCCTCGACGGGGTCGACCGGCCGCCCCAGCCGCCGGGAGAGCGCCTCGGCGATCAGCAGCGGCACCGGCGGCCTGGGCCGGGTACCGCTGAGCCACTGGCTGACCGAGGCCCGCTGGTAGTGCAGGCGCAGTCCGCTCTCCCTCCCGACGGCGTTGACGGCCCGGGCGAACTCCTCCCCGGTCCAGCCGGCCTGCGCCAGCAGCAGGCGCAGGGCCGCGTTGTCCTGGGGTGTTCGGGGCATGGCGGCCTCCACTGTTCGACCTGCCGGGCGGCGGGGTGCCGATCCCGTCATGCCCGGTGGAACGAGCCGGTGAGCGCCCAGCGAACGGTGGTTCATCGGCGCAGGGGAGCACGCGCTGGTGGTGCGCCGCTCCCCGCACTCCGCGCTCGCCCCGCAGAACCGTCGGTGCACGACCTCTTGACGGCGCGCCAGTCTTGACACACCGCTCCCCCCGGACCACTGGAGTCGTCCCCCGTCCCACCCGATGCATCAGAGTGGCCCGGCCGCCACGTGCCGGAGCCCGCGCCCCGCACACTCCGGGGCGCCGCCACGACAGAGCCGAGGAGATCGGTGTGACGCACCATCTGGCCCGCCGGATCGAGCGAGCCTTCGACACCCTGGACCGGGCGGCGGCCGACGCCCTGTGCGCCCCGCACTACCGCGAGCACGGGGCCGTGACCGACCCCGGCCCGGCCGACCGGCTCGGCGCCGTCCTCACCGGGCTGCCGCCGGACTTCCGGTACGGCCTCGAACTGACCCTGTGCGAGGGCGAGCTCCTCGTTCTGGTCGGCGTCTGCGAGGGCCTGCCCGGCGGCCCGCTCGGCGCGGTCGACCTGTTCCGGGTGCACGACGGCCTGCTGGTCGAGCACTGGGACGCCCTCGGCGCCCTGCCGGAGCGGCCCTTCGCCCCGCTCCATCTGCGGCGCTACGAGATCCCGGCCCCCGATTCCCATCGGCGCCTCACCGAACGGGCGCTGGCGCTGCTCGGCGCCGAGGGCGAGTTCGCGTACGCCGAGCGGCTGTGCGGCCGGTTCGGCGCACACGGGTACGGACCGCGGCAGCTGCGGACCGGCACCCGGCGGCTGGAACGGACCGTCACCGACGGGGACCAGGTGCTGCTCCAGTCGACCCTGGCCACCGCCACGGGCCCGCGCACCGAGTACCGCCTCTACGACCTCGGCCGGGAGGACGCACCGACCTGCTGGCGGCTGACGGCCCCTCAGGTCCCGGTGTCCGGGGTGTCCGGGGTACCCGCGGTCCCGCACGGTGACCTCCGGCCGCACCCGGACGCGGTCCTGACCCACTGACCCACCAGCCGGCCGGACCACCGGCCTACGGCCGGGCCCTCCGGGAAGGGCCCGCTCGCGAGAACGGCGGAGCCCCCGCCGGAGCGTGACGCTCCGACGGGGGCTCCGGGTGCCTGGAGGCGGGCTCAGCCCTTGCGGGCCTTCACCTCGGCGGTGAGCTGCGGCAGGACGGCGAACAGGTCGCCGACCACGCCGTAGTCGACCAGCTCGAAGATCGGGGCCTCGGGGTCCTTGTTGACGGCCACGATGGTCTTCGAGGTCTGCATGCCGGCCCGGTGCTGGATCGCGCCGGAGATGCCCGCCGCGACGTACAGCTGCGGGGAGACCTGCTTGCCGGTCTGGCCGACCTGGTTGGTGTGCGGGTACCAGCCGGCGTCGACGGCGGCGCGCGAGGCACCGACGGCCGCGCCGAGCGCGTCGGCCAGCTCCTCGACCACGCCGAAGCCCTCGGCGGCACCGACGCCGCGGCCACCGGAGACCACGATCGCGGCCTCGGTCAGCTCCGGGCGGCCGGAGGAGACGCGGGCGGTGCGGGCGGTGACCTTGGCGGCCTTGCCGGTGAACTCGACCGCGACGTTCTCGACGGCGCCGGCGGCCGGGGCGGCCTCGGGGCTGGTCGAGTTCGGCTTCACGGTGATGACCGGGGTGCCCTTGGAGACCTTCGACTTGACCTGGAAGGAGGCCGCGAAGACCGACTGGGTGGCGACCGGACCGCCGTCGCCGGCCTCCAGGTCCACCGCGTCGGTGATGATGCCGGACTCGAGGCGCAGCGCCACGCGGGCCGCGACCTCCTTGCCCTCGCCGGAGGAGGTGACCAGGACGGCCGCGGCACCGGAGGCCTTGGCGATCTGGGTCAGCGCGTCGACCTTGGGGACGACCAGCTGGGAGGTGAACTCGTCGGCGTCGGCGACGTACACCTTGGCCGCACCGAACTCGCCCGCCTTGGCGGCGATGTCGGCGGCGGCGGCACCGGCGCCCAGGACGACCGCCGAGGGCTCGCCGATGCGGCGGGCCAGGGTCAGCAGTTCGAGGGCCGGCTTGCGGACCACACCGTCGGCGTGGTCCACGAGAACCAGGATCTCAGCCATGATTTCTTGCTCCTGATGGATCGTGGGGCACTAACGGGTGGTCAGATGAACTTCTGCTCGGCCAGGTAGGAGGCCAGCGCCTTGCCGCCCTCGCCCTCGTCCTTGACGATGGTGCCGGCGGTGCGGGCCGGGCGGGCCGCGATGGCCTCGACGGCGGTCCAGGAGCCGGCCAGGCCGACCTCGTCCGCCTCGATGCCCAGGTCGTCCAGGTCCAGCGACTGGACCGGCTTCTTCTTGGCGGCCATGATCCCCTTGAAGGAGGGGTAACGGGCCTCGCCGGACTGGTCGGTGACCGAGATCACGGCCGGCAGCTCGGCCTCGAGCTGCTCGGTGGCGGCGTCGCCGTCGCGGCGGCCCTTGACCGTGGTGCCCTCCAGGGAGACCTCGGAGAGCAGGGTGGCCTGCGGGACGCCCAGGCGCTCGGCGAGCAGGGCCGGCAGGACGCCCATGGTGCCGTCGGTGGAGGCCATGCCGCAGACGACCAGGTCGTAGCCGACGTTCTCCAGGGCCTTGGCGACGATCGCCGAGGTGCCGATCACGTCGGTGCCGTGGATGTCGTCGTCGTTCACGTGGACGGCCTTGTCGGCGCCCATCGACAGCGCCTTGCGCAGCGCGTCCTTGGCGTCGTCCGGGCCGACGGTGAGGACGGTCACCTCGGCGTCGCCGTGGGCCTCGGCGATGCGGAGCGCCTGCTCCACGCCGTACTCGTCCAGCTCCGACAGGAGGCCGTCGACGGCGTCCCGGTCGGTGGTGGTGTCGTCCGCGAAGCGACGGTCACCGGTCGCGTCGGGCACGTACTTCACACAGACAACGATCCTCAAGCTCACGGCCTGTCTCCTGTACTGGTCTCGTCCGGCGGCAGCGGCCGCGCGAGTGGATGCGAACACGCCACGCACCCACTCCGGGCAGCGGATTCCTGTGCCCGTCCGGAACTTGCTGGCAGCATACTCGCGAGTAGCTTAGCCGTCACTACTGGCCAGTAGCTTAGCTCTGCCGCAGTCCGGCCGGGCGCTCCGCACCCCGTGCCGCCCACGGCCCGGAGGGCCCAGGACGACCGCACTGCCGTCTGCGCCCCATCCTGCCCCAGGCGGCGCCGCGTACCCCCTGACGGGGCGGCCGATCCGCTGTGAGATTGAACGAGATCGGACGGTATTGACAAGATCCACCCGAGCGGACGGGGGCTCGGACCGTCCGTCAGATCGCCTCGCCCAGGGCGGCTATGACGTCCGCGCGGCGGGGCTGGCCGGAGGCGCGGCGGACCACCCGGCCGGCCGCGTCCAGGACCAGGACGGTCGGTGTGCGCAGGATGTCCAGCCGGCGGACCAGGTCGAGGTTGAGCTCGGCGTCCACCTCCACGTGCGCCACGCCCGGCACCATCTGGGCCACCTCGCCGAGCACCCGTTTGGTGGCCCGGCAGGGCTGGCAGAAGGCGGTGGAGAACTGCACCAGGGTGGCCCGCTCCCCGAGCTCCGCGCCCAGCTCGTCCGCCACCAGCACCTGCGAGGCGTCCTTGGTCCGCACCTTCACCCTCCCGTCCCACCGCTTCCTCGCCAGGCCGAATCCGCCCGCGAGCACCAGCACTCCGACGCACACCCACAACCCGGTCACCGCACCAGTGTGCGGCATCTCACCCGGAAGGGGGCCACGCCCCCGGCCCGGGGTCGCCCGCGACCACCTGCCGGACACCCCTGGGCCGCACCCGCCGCCGGGCGTACGATCCGGTCCATGGACTCCGCCCGTCTGACCCGCCGTCGAGTGATCGACCTGTGCCGGGTCACGACGAGCCACTGTCGCTGAGACTCCGTCAGCTCGCAGTCCGTTCCGTCACCTCGGAGTCCACGTGCAGATCGACCCGCGCGGGCCGCGCTTCGCCGCCGCGCTCACCTCCCTCGTCCTGGCCGCCGTCCTGGTCACCGGCAGCTGGTGGCCGCTGGCCGCCCAGGCCGCCGTCTTCGCCCTCTCCCTCGCGGGCCGCTCCCCCTACGGATGGCTCTACCGGGTGGCCGTCCGCCCGCGGCTCGGCCCGCCGGCCGAGCTGGAGGACGACCGCCCGCCCCGCTTCGCCCAGGGGGTCGGCCTCGCGTTCGCCCTGGTCGGCACGGTCGGGTACCTCGCCGGAGCGCCCGTCCTGGGCCTGGCGGCCACCGCGGCCGCGCTCGGCGCCGCCTTCCTGAACGCGGCCTTCGGCTACTGCCTCGGCTGTGAGATGTACCTCCTGCTGCGCCGGAACCAACTCCGCCCCGGCGGCTGAGCACCCGCGATCCCGCCCGCCGCGGCGGCCACGGTGCGGACCGGCGTGACATCGACCCCCGCTTCGGGGGATCATGCGCCTGTATCACCCCGTGGCCACCGCGGCGTGCCCGCCTCCGGTCGGCCCCACCCGCACCCCGGGGCCACCCGACCGGGCCCAGGCCCGCTGGAAGTAGGGCTGACCGTGGCAGAGTTCGTCTACCCGCCGGTGATCGCGGCGGCGCTGACCGCCTTCAGAGCGCTGGACTGCCGGATCGAGATCGTCGGCGCCGAGCACATCCCCGCCAAGGGCGGCGCGGTGCTGGTGAGCAATCACATCAGCTACCTGGACTTCCTCTTCGCCGGCCTCGGCGCCTTCAAGGGCGGCAGGCGCAAAACCCGCTTCATGGCCAAGGACGACGTCTTCAAGCACGCCGTCTCCGGCCCGCTGATGCGCGGCATGAAGCACATCCCGGTGGACCGCGCCGACGGCCAGCCCGCGTACGAGGCGGCGGTCAAGGCGCTGCGCGAGGGCGAGGTGGTCGGGGTGTTCCCCGAGGCGACCATCAGCCGCTCGTTCACCCTGAAGAAGTTCAAGACCGGCGCGGCCCGGATGGCGGCCGACTCCGGGACCCCGCTGCTGCCGGTGGTGCTCTGGGGCACCCAGCAGCTGTGGACCAAGGGCCGGCCCAAGACCCTGACCAAGCGTCACGTCCCGGTCACCATCATGATCGGCGAGCCGATCGTGCTGACTCCCGAGGACAAGCCGGTGATGGTCACCCGGCGCCTGCGGGCCGCGATGACCGAGATGCTCGACCGCGCCCAGCGCGAGTACCCGGGCAAGCCGGCAGGCCCGGACGACACCTGGTGGATGCCCGCCCACCTCGGCGGCACCGCTCCCACCCTGGAGCAGGCGGAGGCCGAGGACGAGGCGGAGGCCGCCGCCAAGGCCGAGCGCCGCGCCCAGCGCTGACCCCTCCGGGCGGGGCGGGCCACCGGATCCGTTCCGGCGGCCCGCCCCGTCGGCTCACAAGGGCCACCACCGGCTCCGGGACTCCTCCGCCGCGGGCGAGTGCGGCCGGTCCCGCCCTCCGACCGGCCGGAGCAACCACCGCAGGAACGCCCACCGCCGCGCTCCCCGTCCCTGACCTTCCATCACGCCACCCCCGCAGTAGCTCCGTCCGTGCTCCGACGGTATTCCCGGAACGTCTCCGACCTGACACGGCCGGGTACCGGTCCTGCCCCGGGAGGGCGGAATCTCGCCATCCTCATCCCGCCGTGCATGAGCTCCCCCCACCGGGGCAGCGATTGCGGACAGTGTCCTGACGAACTGTCGGCGGAGGTGACGGCCCGTGTCAGCGTGGTGCGAAGAAGAGGAGACGGCCCGGTTCCTGGCCGTCTCGGCGGAATTGACGGGCCACACCGAGGGCGAACTGCTCGCCACCGGCCGGGCCGCGGAGTACCGCGCGGTGGCCCTGCGCGAGCTCGGCCCCGAAGGGCTGCGGCAGGTGCTGCGGGACGGCGCCCGCCCGGGTGCGCCGCTGGACGGCGCCCGGGCGCTCGCCCTGCTCTGGTACACCGGCAGCTGGGCGCTGGGCGGCGGGCTGCCCGTCCCGGTCTCGGCCCGGGCGTACGAGGCCGGGCTGGTCTGGCGGGCCGTCGGCACCCACGCCCCGGGCGCCGGGGCGGACGGTTTCGGCGGCTGGTCGCAGCCGCCGGTGCCGGGGGCCCGGCCGTGAGCGCCGGGGCCGCGGACCGGCACTACGACGTGATCGTGGTCGGCTCCGGGGTGGCGGGCTCCCTGGTGGCCGCCCGGCTCGGTGCGCTCGGCCGGCGGGTGCTGGTGCTGGAGGCCGGGGCCCGGCCGCCCGGTACGGCCGAGCTGCTGGCGGCGCAGTCGGCCGGGCCGCTCAAGCTGCCGACCCTCGCCTTCCCGCAGACCGCCGGCGCGCCCTGGCCGGAGGTCACCGACCCGCCCGCGCCCGGCGGCTACCTGGTCCAGGCCGGACCGCTCCCGTACGGCAGCGGCTACCTGCGCGCCACCGGCGGCACCGGGAACGTCTGGACGGGGCTGGCCCCGCGGATGCTGCCGGAGGACTTCCGCCCCTCGCGCTACGGCCGGGGGCGGGACTGGCCGCTGGACTACACCGCCCTGGAGCCCTGGTACCGGGAGGCGGAGCGGGAGTTGGGCGTCTGCGCGGACGTCACCGAGCAGCGCGAGCGGCTCGGCCTGGAGTACCCGGACGGGTACGTCTACCCGATGCGCGCCCTGCCGCCCAGTCACCTCGACACCGTGATGGCCTGCAAGCTGGACACCCGCAAGGTCACCGACCCGGTCACCGGGGAGCTGGTCGAGCTGCGGGTCACCGGCACCCCGCAGGCCCGTAACGGGCTCCCCCACCCCGGCTACGACCGCGGCCGCGGCTTCCTGCCGCAGGGAGCGGACGGCCGCCCCGACCCGGAGAGCCGCTGCCAGGGGCACGCGTCCTGCATCCCGCACTGCCCCTCGGGCGCGAAGTACACGCCGCTGCGCACCCAGGGCACCTGGGCCCGCTCGGTGACCCTGGTGGAGCAGGCCGTGGTGAGCCGGGTGCTGGTGGACGGCACCGGCCGGGCCACCGGCGTGGAGTGGCTGGACCACCGGGGCGAGGTCCGGCGCCGCGCCGCCACGGCCGACGTGGTGGTGCTCACCGCGCACGCCGTCGAGAACGCCAAGCTGCTGCTGCTCTCCGGTCTGGCGAACCGCAGCGGCCAGCTGGGGCGCAACCTGATGGACCACCCGGTGCTGCTCACCTGGGGCCTGATGCCCGATCAGACCGGCCCCTACCGGGGACCGGGCTCGACCTCCGGTCTGGAGGGCTTCCGCACCGGGGCGGGCCGGGCCCGCCGCGCCGGGTTCCGGGTGGAGATCGGCAACTGGGGCTGGGCCTGGGCCGCCGGCGCGCCCTCGGGCGAGATCGCCCGACTGCTGCGCGAGGGCGGGCCGGACGGGCGCGGGCACTTCGGCCCGGAGCTGCGGGCCGCCGTGACGGACCGGATCGGCCGTCAGTTCGCCCTGCAGTTCGAGCTGGACCAGCCGCCGGACCCGGCCAACCGGATCACCCTGCACCCGACCCTGCGGGATCCGCTCGGCCTGCCCCGCCCGGTGGTCCGCTACGACGTCGACGCGTACGTCCGGGACGGCATGGCCGCCGCCGCGGCCGTCTCCGACCAGCTCTTCGCCCTGCTCGGCGCCGAGGACCACACCGACTACTCGCCGGCCGCCCTGTGGCCCGGGCGCTTCGAGCGGGACGGCCGCGCCTACGCCTACCGGGGCGCCGGGCACGGCGCGGGCACCCACCTGATGGGCCACTCCCCCGCCGACTCGGTGGTGGACCAGTGGCAGCGCTGCTGGGACCACCCCGGCCTGTACGCGGTCGGCTGCGGCTCGATGCCCTCGGTGGCCACCTCCAACCCGACCCTGACCATGGCCGCGCTGGCCCTGCGCTCCACCGAGCGGATCGAGGCCGAGCTGGCCGAGCGCGACCGCCCCGCCACCGTCTCGCCCACCGGAGTGCCCCGATGAGCCCCCTGCCCCTGCCGCCCGTCCCCGAGCCGTACCGGGTGCCGTTCCACTACGGCGCGCTGCACATGGTCGGCCTGGACTTCCTGGTCGACCCGGGCCCGGTCCGCGCCCTGCTGGGCAAGCACCACCCGGCCCTGGCCGCCGCCGAGTTCGAGGGCAGCGCGGTGGTCTCCGTCAACTACCAGCTGTACTTCGCGCAGTACCCGGGCGGCGGCGGCATCACCCAGGAGATCGAGGTCAACCTGCTGGCGCACCCCGTCGGCGCGGCAGACCGGCTCCCCGAGCTGACGTACCGCCAGTACGCCCACGGCTGGGAGCGGACCGGGCTGACCGGCATCGCCCGGATCCACGTGCTCTGCGACAACCCGCTGGCGATCGACGCCGGCCGCCGCCTGTACGCCGAACCCAAGTACCCGGGGAGCTTCGAGTCCCTGATGCCCTCGCCGAACGGGCCGGATGACGGCCGCACCTGGCGGGTGGACTGCCGGGACGGGAGCGGGCCGCTGCTCTCCTTCGAGGTCGACCTGACGGACCGTCCGTCCACCGTGGTCAACCACACGCCGATCACCGGCTACGGCACCACCGCGGAGGGCCGGGCACTGGCCGGCCCGATGGCGGTCCACCACCCCGGCACCTGGTACGACCTGGAGGGCACCGGAACCCGCCTGGCCCTGCACGCCCCCGGCTCCCCGGTCGGCCAGGACCTGGCCGCCCTGCTCGGCGACACCCCGGCCACGGCGGCCTGGGCCTACCAGTCGCCCCCGGTCGCCGCCCACCAGCGGCCCTACTACCTGCCCACCCGCTGACGGGAGGTCAGAGCGAGCCGGTCCAGTAGATGGTCCGGCGGTTCGTCAGGTCGTAGTCGAAGGAGACCTCGACCTTGTCCGTCGCGCCGGGCGGAACGGCGAAGGCCTCCCGGCCGGTCATCGTCTGCCCGGCCGGGACGGAGCGGCCCAGCGGCTGGTGCCGCCCGCTGCCGTCGACCACGGTCTCGGCGCGGCCGCCCACGCCGTCCGTGAGCTTGAGGTAGTTGAACTGCATGGTGCGCTGCTCACCGGTGGTGTTGGTCACCGTGATGACCACCTCCACCACCTTGTCGCCCTTGGCGATCCCCTGGGCGAACTCGTCCGGGGAGAACGGCCCCGGCTTCTCCACCGTGAACCTCAGGCCGTCCGGGGTGGTGTAGCTCTGGCCGAAGGCCAGGTGCCGGGACCGCTCCTCGGCGGCCTTCCGCTCCTGCTCGGCCTCGGTCCGCTTGCGCTGCTCCTCGATCTCGGCGCGCCGCTTCTCCAGGTCGGCCTGCCGCTGCTTCTCCTGGGCCTCGATCCGCTCCCGGGCGGCGTTCTCCGTCGCCTTCACCTCCTGCCTCGCCTCGTGCACCTGCCAGGCGAAGAACCCGCCACCGGCCGCCGAGAGCAGCAGGCCCGAGACGCCGAGGACCACCCCGGCCAGCGCCGTGCCCCGGTTCGTCGCGACGCCCTTGCGGACCTGGCCCATCGCGACCACGCCGAGGACCAGGCCGACCAGCGCGGGCAGCCAGGCCACCCAGAACAGCACGTAGGTCAGCGCCATCACGGTGCCCACGATGCCGAGCACCATGGCCGAGACGCCCAGCCCGTTCCGGGGCGCCGGCGGCATCGGGTAGGAGTGCGGCCAGTACGGGACCGCTCCCGGGTACGGGGGAGCCTGACCGGGCACCCCGTTCCCGGGCGCCTCGTTTCCGGGCGCCTCGTTTCCGGGCGCCTCGTTTCCGGGCTGCCCGTCGGGCGCGGCGAACGGGTTGGCGGCAGGAGCGGGGGGCGCGGCGGGGACCTCGGCCGGTGCCGCCGCCTCGGGGGCGTCGGGGGTGCCGGGGGCGTCGGGGGCTTCGGGCAGCGGGGCGGGAGTGGTCATGCGGGGTCCTTCTGGCGGTTCGTGTGCGGGAACGTGGCGGAGCGTCAGACCGAGCCGGAGCGGTCGGTGGTGCTCCACCGGGCGGTCTTGTGGCCGACGAGGTCGGGGGTGTACTCGACCGTGAGCTGCTCGGGGGCGACCAGGACGGCGTAGGCGTACTTGCCGACGCTCTGCTGGCCGGGCTGGAGCGGGTCGGAGCTGAGGAACTTCGCCCGTCCGCTGCCGTCGATCAGCAGCTGGTACCAGTTGCCGCTCGGTTCGCGCACGGTGGGCAGGCCGGCGATCTTGGCCGGCTGCGAGCCGGTGTTGACCACGGTGATGGTCACCTGGAAGGCCTTGGCCCCGTCGAGCAGCCTGGTGTACCGGTCCACCGCGTAGGGCTCCGGGCTCGACACGGTGACCTTCAGACCGTCGGGGTAGGTGTAGCTCTGACCGAAGACCAGCTGCCGGGCCCGCTCCTCCGCGGCCTCCTTGGCCGCCTTCTCCTCGGCCTCCTTGCGGCGGCGCTCGCGCTCCTCGTCCAGCCGCTTGATCTCGGCCTCGGCCCGCTGGCGCGCGGCGTTCTCCTCGGCCTTGCGCTCCTGGACGGCCTCGTGCGCGGCCCAGGCGACGAAGCCGCCCTCGACGACGGCGCCGAGCAGGCCCAGGACGCCGAGGATCACCCCGGCCAGGGCCATGCCCCGGTTGGTCGCCAGACCCCTGCGGACGTTGCGCAGCCCGATGCCGCCGAGCACCACCGCGACCAGCGCGGGCAGCCAGGCGACCCAGAACAGGAGGACCACCAGCACCATCACCACGGCGACGATGCCGAGCACCAGCGCCGCGACCCCGGGCCCGTTGCGCGGCTGCGGCGCCGCCACCGGGTACGGCGGCCAGTACGGCGGGACGCCGGGCGCACCGCCGGGGTACTGGCCCTGGGCCTGGTGCGGGACGGGGCCGTACCCGGGGGCGGGCTGGGGGGCGACGGCCGGCTCGGCCGGTGCCGCGTCCGCGGCCGGTGGCGACCACGGGTCGGTGGCATCCGGCGGCGGGGCTTGCGTCGTCATGCAGGGTCCTTCTGGCGATCGATGATCAGGCCCCTGAACGTACCAGTCACCGCACGAACACTTCTCCGCCATTTCCGCACGCCACGGCCCCGCCTCCTTGACGTCCCGTCAGGGTGGCCGCCGGTTCACCGGCCGAAGGTGTCGATGGCCTCGATCCGCCAACCCCCGCCGGAGCGGACGGCGTCCAGGGCGAACATCGCGGCCGAGTAGGTCGGCCCGCCCTTGGCGTCGGCGGCGGTGCTGGTGTTGCGCTGGTCGGCGAAGACCAGCAGCCGGGCCCGGTCGCCGTCCAGGGCCGAGACGGCGGCGTCGGTGACGGTGGTGGTGAGCACCAGCTTCTTCGCCTCGGCCTGGGTCCGGACCTCGGCGAGCAGCGCCTTGTGCCGCTCCACCGCGCCGCCGGTCAGGTAGCGGGCGGCGGCCCGGTCGGTGCGCGCCGGGTCGGCGTGGTCGTAGGAGAAGAGGGCGTTCACCGCCTCGCTGAGCTGCCCCTTGGCCTCGCTGGTCCGGGCCGGGTCGGTGAGCGCCGTGTTGTGCCGCCCGGAGTCGGCCCGCAGCCCGGCGGCGGCGTAGGAGGCGTAGGCGGCGAACGCCGCGAGCAGCAGGGCGAGGGCGAGCAGCACGGCCGACAGCCGACGGCGGCGGCGCACCGGCGCGGGGACGGGGGCGGGGGCCGGGGACGGGACGGCCGTCGCCGGGGGCCGGGCGGCCGCGGCCAGGCGGCGCTGACGGTTGATCAGGTGTCGGGTGGTGGTGGACATCGCTGCTCGCTCCTTACCGGCCGGTGGTGGTGGTGCCCATCGGGGCCTGGCCGAGGGCGCTGAGCTTCCAGCCCTCGGCGGTCCTGGTCAGACGGGCCAGCATCCGGCTGTCCTTGCTGGTGGGCTGGGTCTCCTTGGCGGTGCGGACGGTGATCCGGACCGCGACCATGACGGCCGCCTGGCCGGTGCGCTCGTCCAGCTCGGTGACGGCGCCGTCCAGCACCCGGGCGGTGGTGGTCGACTGGGCCTGCTGCACCTGCTTCTCGAACTCGCCCCGCCCCTGCACCAGTTGGGCGTGCAGCTCACCGGTGGTGGAGCGTTCCCAGAGGTCCAGGCCCGGGGCCAGCGCGGCGTGGTCGAGGGTGTTGAGGTTCTGCACCGCCTGCTCCCCGGCGGCCAGCACCTGGTCCCTGGCCCGGGCCAGCTCGCCGGTGCGGTCGTGGGCGGCGGCGTACCAGGACCAGCCGCCCCAGGCCGCGAGCAGGGTGGTGACGGCCAGCAGGGCGACGGCGAGCAGCTGCAGGCGTTCACGGATCGGGCGCACGGGGCGGGGGCGGCGTCGCACGGGTCTTCCTCCGGTGGTGGTGGGGCGTTCAGAGGGACGTCAGGTCGCTGATCACCCAACGGCCGTCCACGGGGCGGGCGGTGACGCGGAGTTGGGCGCCGGTGAGGACCGGCGGGTCCGCACCGCGACGGGCGCTCTGGTCGAGCAGCACCAGCAGCTCGGCCCGGTCACCGGTCAGCCGGATCACCCCGGTGGCCACCGCACGGGTGGTGAGGGTGAGCCGCTGCTCGGCCGTCCAGCCACGGAGTTGCTCGCTCAGCCGGCGGTACTGCTCCTCGGCCGCGCCGGTGAACGCGGCACGGGCGGCCGACCGCCCCGCCTCGTCCTGGTCGGCGCTGTAGGAGAAGGCCCGCCCGAGGGCGGCCTCCACCTGCCCGACCACCTGGCCGGCCAGCTGCTCCCGGGCGGCCGCGTCCCGGTCGCGGGCCCCGGCGCGCACGCTCCAACCGGCGGCGGCCATCGCCAGGCCGAGCAGCAGGGCCAGCGCGGGCAGCCCCCAGCGGAGTAACTCCCCTGCCCGGGAGGCCGGTTGCTCTTCGGCAGCGGCCGTGCCGGGGACGGTCTCGACGGCCGTCACGGCGCCCCCACCGGCACGGTGGTCAGCGCGGTCGCCTTCCAGCCGCCGCTCCGGCGGGCCAGCTCCACCGCCACCCGGCGGCGGTCGGTGGTCACGGTCCCGTCCGCGAGGGTCTGCCGCAGCCGCAGCACGGCGATCAGGCCGGCCGTGCCGGAGGCACGGTCCAGCCGGGTCAGCGCGGCCTCCGCGACGGTGGCCGAGGTGGTCGAGTCCGTTGCCGCCGCGCCGAGTTGCGCGAGCAGCGGCCCGTCCGCGACCGCCCGCCAGCGCGACCGGGTGCCGTCCGGGTCGCGGCCGTCGGCGCTGCCGAGCACCTCCGCCGCGCTCCGCCCGGCGGCCAGTACGGCCTCCCGCTCGCGCACCCCGTCCTCGCCGCGCCCGGCCTGCCACCACCAGCTCAGGGCGCCCGCCGACAGCACCAGTACGGCCAGGACCCGGAACACCCGCAGCCTCACCGGCCCGCCCCCGGGGTGGCCGGTGCGACAGGGGTCGGCACCCCGCCCTTGGGGGCGTTGGCCGAGCCGCGCACGGCGGTGCCGGAGGAGGCGGAGGCCGCGCACCGCGCTGCGGTGTTCAGCGGCGGGGCCGCGCCGGTGTCCAGGCCGTTCCGGTAGGTGGTGGCCCCGTACCCGTCGGTGCAGGGCAGCGGGGAGAAGAAGGTGACGGCCATCCCCATCCTCGCGCCCTGCTCGGTGACCGCGGTGGAGCCGGCCGCCGCCACCGCCGGGAGCCGGACCAGCAGTTCCTCGATGCCGTGCTGGCGGGTGACGCCGAGTTCGGCGGTGGTCAGCAGGTTGGCCAGCAGCACGCTGGTGGACGGGTCGAGCTGCTTCATCAGCGCGCTCACCTGCCCGGCGGCCTGCGGGCCGCCCGCGATCACCCGCTGCAGGTCGCCGTCCGAGCGGGCCAGTTGGGCGGCCAGCTCGGAGGCACCCGTGGCGAAGGAGCGGATCGCGTCGGCCTCCTCGGCCTGGGTGCGCAGCACCGTCTCGCCGTCCACGATCAGCCGGGTGGTGGCGGGCAGCGCGGCGTCGGCCGCCTTGAGGAAGGTGCGGCTGCCGTCGAGCAGCGCCTGGAGGTTGTCGGCCTGGCCGTTGAAGGCGGTGCCGAGTTCGTCGACGACGGTGCGCAGCGAGGCGAGCGGCACCGAGCCGACCAGCGCGTCGGTGCGGGTCAGCAGGTCGGTGACGGGCGCGGGCACGCTGGTGGCGGAGCGGGGGATCCACGCGCCGTCGGCCAGGTAGGGGCCCTGGTCGGTGCTGGGCCGCAGGTCGAGGTACTGCTCGCCGACGGCAGACAGGCCGGCCACGGCGGCGGTCAGCGTGGCCGGGATGCGGGGCGCGTCGGAGGAGATCCGCAGTTCCGCCCGGACCCCGTCGGGGGTGAGCCTGATCGCTCCCACCCGGCCCACCGAGACGCCCCGGTAGGTGACGTCGGCGTGCTCGAACAGGCCACCGGTGCGCTCCAGTTGGACGTCGACCCGGTAGTAGTCGCGCAGGCCGACGTAGCGGCCGAGGTCGGCGTGCTGGACGGCGATGTAGCCGAGCACCAGCACGGCGATCAGCAGGAAGGCGAGGTTCTTCGCCCGGACGGCCAGGTTCGGCATCAGCGCGCCTTTCCGGACGGGCGGCCCACCGAGGGCAGCGGCAGCGGCAGGCGCCGGGCCTCCGGGGAGGCCGGATCGGTCGGCTGGTCGGTGGGCGGATCGGTCGGAGGGTCGGTGGGCGGGTCGGTGGGCGGGTCGGTGGGCGGGTCCGTCGGCGGGTCGGTCGGCGGGTCCGTGGGCTCCTCGGTGGGCTGCGGGGTGGGCTGGGGCGGCGGCGCGGCGGTGTCGTCCGGGTCCAGCTCGGGGAAGATCCGGGTGCCGGGAGCGGCGGCCAGGTCGAGGTAGACGTTCAGGTAGTCACCCTTGACCCCGCGCAGCACCTCGTCGGTGAACGGGTAGGTGAGCAGCACCTGGAGCGAGTCCGGCAGCGCCTTGCCCGCGTCCGCCAGGCCGCGCAGCACCGGGGCGATCGCCTTGAGGTCGGCCACCACGTCCTCCTTGCTGCGGTTGACGGTGTCCACCGCGACGCCCGAGAGGGTGTCCAACGCGCGGAGCAGGGTGACCAGTTCGCCGCGCTGCTGCTCCAGCACCCGCAGGCCGGGGCTGAGCTCGGTGAGCACGGTGCCGATCTGCCGGTCCCGGGTGGCCAGGGTGGCGGCCAGCCGGTCGATCCCGTCGAGCGCGGCGGTCAGGTCGGCCCGGTGGGCGTCGAGCTCGCCGGTGAAGGTCTTCAACCGGTCGAGGACGGACCGCAGTTGGGCCTCGTTCCCGGTCATCGCCCGGCCCAGTTCGGTGGTGATGGTGCGCAGCTGGTCGATGCCGCCGCCGTTGAGCAGCATGGAGAGCGCCCCGAAGACCTCCTCCACCTCGGTGGAGCGGCCGGTGAGCTGGGCCGGGATCACCGCGCCGTCGCCGAGCCGTCCGCCGCCCTGGGCCTGCGGGTCGGCGGGGGTGGTGAGCCGGACGTACTTCTCGCCGAGCAGGCCGGCCTGGGCCACCTCGGCCCGGCTCCCTGCGGGCAGCCGGACGTCGCCGTTGACTCGTAGGGTGACCACCGCGCTCCAGTCCTCGGCCAGCGTGATGGCGGTGACCCGGCCGACCGCGACGCCGTTCACCTTGACCGCCGACTGCGGCACCAGGCTGAGCACGTCGGCGAACCGGGCCTCCAGGCGGTAGGAGTGGTCCCCCAGTTCGGCCCCGCCGGGCAGCGGTGCGTCCTGCAGGCCGCCGAACCCGCCGCAGCCCGCGGTCAGGCCGGCGGTCAGCACGGTGGCCAGCGCCAGGGACAGGTGGTGCGGTCGACGGGTCATCGGTCCACCCCGGGCAGTGGCAGCGGCAGGGTCAGTTCGGTCAGGTTCGCCCGGCCGGTGATCGTGCCGGCCTTCGGGTCGTAGGCGCGCAGCAGGTTGCCGGCCGCCAGCGGGGCGGTGTCCAGCAGTTCGGCCAGGGAGGCCCGCTGGTCCACCAGGCTCTGGGTGATCGGCACCAGCTGGTCGATCCCGTGGGCGAGGCGGGTGCGGTTGTTCTCCACGAAGGTCTTCACCTCGCCGAGGGCGACGGCCAGTTGGTGCAGGGCCTGGCCCAGCTCCTCCTTGTCCTCGGCCAGGTAGGAGCTGACGGCGGCCAGCCGGTCGGTGACGGTGCGCACCCGGCCGTCGTTCTCCTTGAGCATCGCGGCGAAGGACTCCAGCTGGGTCAGCGTGGCGAACAGGTCCTCGCTGGAGCCGGAGAGGGTCTTGGCGGCCCGGCCGAGCTGCTCGATCGAGTCGCCGATCAGCTTGCCGTTGCCGTCCAGGTTCCGCGCCCCGGTGTCCAGCAGCCGGGAGAGCGCGCCCTGGGAGTTGGCCCCGTCCGGGCCCAGCGCGGTGGCCAGCTCGGTGAGGCTCTCGTAGAGCTGATCGATCTCCACCGGCTGGGCGGTCCGCTCGACCGGGATCACCGCCCGGTCGGCCAGCAGCGGCCCCTCCGTCCAGGCCGGGGTGAGCTGCACGTACCGGTCGGCGACCACGCTGGGGGCGACCACCACGGCGGAGGCGGAGGCCGGCACCTTCACGCCGTGGTCCAGGCCGAGTTCGACCCGCACCTTCGCCCCCTCGGGGTGGACCGAGCGCACGGTGCCGACCTTGACGCCGAGCACCCGCAGGTCGGATCCGGCATAGACCCCGACGGCGTGGTCGAAGTACACCGTCACCCGGCTTCCCTCCGGGCCGGGGACGGCGATCAGGGTGGCCGCCACGGCGGCCGCGGCGGCGGCCAGGGCGATGAGCGCCCGGCCGCGGCCCGAGAGCACGCTCATCCCCGGCCCCCCGTCGGCCGGACCGGGCGGCAGCCGGTGGCGGGCGCCGTCCCCTCGGGCAGGTAGGAGGGCGGCACCACCCCGCACAGGTAGGCGTCGAACCAGCGGCCGTTGCCCAGGGTGTTGCCCATCAGCCGGTAGTACGGGCCGAGCAGTGCCAGGGTCTGGTCCAGGCTCTGCTGATTGGCCCGCAGCACCCCGGTGACGCGCTCCAACGCGCTGAGGGTGGGCGCCAGTTGGCGCTCGTTGTCCTTCACCAGGCCGGTCAGCTGGGTGGCCAGCGCGCCGGTGCCGGTGAGCAGTTGGTGCACCGCCTCGCGGCGGCGCTGGAGCTCGGCCAGCAGCGAGTCGCCGTCGCTCAGCAGGGCGCTGAAGCGCTCGTTCTGGTCCGCCACGGTCTTGGTCAACTTGCGGCTCCCGGCGAGGAGTTCGGCCAGCCGGGCATCCCGGTCGGCGATGGTGCGGGAGAGCCCGGCCAGGCCCTCGGCGGCGCTGCGCACGGATTCGGGGGTGGTGGCGAAGGTGTCCGAGATGGTCCGGAAGGACTCGGCCAGCTTGGCGGTGTCGATCGCGCCCACCGTCCGGCCGAGGCCCTCCAGGGCCTGGGTGACGTCGTAGGGCGAGGTGGTCCGGCTCGCCGGGATGGCCACCTTGGGGTCCTGCTCGCCGGCGCCCAGCGGGTCCAGCGCGAGGTACTTGGCGCCGAGCACGGTGCGGATGCCGATCGCGGCGGTGGTCGCGTCGCCCACCCACACCTCGCGGACCCGGAAGCCCACCCGGACCTTGGCCCCGCTCAGCACGACCTCGGTCACCTTGCCGACCTTGGCCCCCGCCACCCGGACCTCGTCGCCCGGCCGCAGCCCGCCCGCCTCGCTGAACTCGGCCGTGTACGCGGTGCCCCGGCCGAGCAGCGGCAGCCGGTCGCCCTGGTAGGCCAGGCCGCAGACCAGCAGGATCAGCAGCAGCCCGACCGCGCCGACCACCACCGGGTTGCGCTCGCGCAGCGGCCGGAAGAGCGGCCCGCGCACGGCGGTGCCCCCGTCGGAGCGGCTCATCCCCGGCACCTCGCTTCGTCCACGGTGACCCCGGTCGGCGGCACGGAGCCGTCACCGGTGGTCACGCCGGTCACGGTGGCCTGGCACAGGTAGAGGTT
The DNA here is from genome assembly GCF_053596675.1 of Kitasatospora sp. NPDC001664. Lineage (NCBI taxonomy): Bacteria > Bacillati > Actinomycetota > Actinomycetes > Kitasatosporales > Streptomycetaceae > Kitasatospora > Kitasatospora sp. NPDC001664. The sequence continues at coordinate 12,854 of NZ_JBSFGS010000047.1, read as the reverse complement.
GAACCAGGAGCCGTAGGAGGCCAGCCGGCCGAGGGTGGTCAGCTTCTCCGGGCTGCGCCGGAGGAAGTCCTCCAGCTGGGTGCTGTTGTCGGCCAGTCCGGCGGAGAGCCGGCCCAGCTGGCCGATGCTCTCCTTGAGCGGTGCCCGGCCCTCGGCCAGCAGCCCGGCGGTGGAGGTGGTGAGCGCGCCCACGGCCTGCACCGCCTCGCCGATCGGCTGCCGGTCGCGGTTGAAGCCGGCCACCAACTGCTGGAGGGTGGAGACCAGTTCGGTGAAGCCCTGGTCGTGGGTGTTGACGGTGGCGACCACCGTGTTCAGGTTCTCGATCACCCGGCCGATCACCTCGTCCTTGGCGGCCAGCGTGCCGGTGAGCGAGCCGACGCTGCGCAGCAGCCCCTCGACCGTGCCGCCCTGGCCCTGGAGGACCTGGACGATCTCCTCGGCCAGCTTGTTCACCTCGTCCGGGGCCAGGCCCTGGAACAGCGGCTGGAATCCGCTGAACAGCTGGGTGAGGTCCAGCGCGGGGTGGGTGCGCTCCACCGGGATGGTGGCGCCGGGCGCCAGCTTCTCCTCCAACGGGCCGGTGCCGCGCGCCAGTTCGAGGTAGCGGCGGCCGACCAGGTCCAGGTACCTGACCGAGGCGGTGACGCTGCCGGGCAGCGGGGTGCCCTTGCGGACCTTGAACCGCACCAGCGCGTAGCGCCGGTCGGTGACGCCGACCGACTCGACCTCGCCGACCCGCACGCCCGCGATCCGCACGCCGTCCCCGGCGGCCAGGCCGGTGACGTCGGTGAACCGGGCCCGGTAGGCGACGGTCTCGCCCACCCCGGTGTCGGCGATGCCGAAGGCCAGGGCGGTGGTGGCGAGCGCGGTGACCACGACGAAGACCAGTGACTTGACGACCGGTCCGATCAGGCTGCGGCGCCTCACTTCAGCCTCACCTCCGCCCCGCGCAGCAGCGGCCCGGCCAGCACGCTGCTCCAGTCGGGCAGGTCACCGGCCGGCGCGAGCAGTTCGTTCACCAGGGCGTTCTCCTGCGGTGAGTTGGGCAGGCCGAGGCCGGCCTCGCCGGGCGCCGGGAAGCCCTGGCCCGGCGGCACCGCCGCCGGGGTGGTGCCGCGCCCGGTGTAGGGGGTGTCGTAGCACTTCGGGCCGCCGGTGGCGGTGTAGGCCGGGGCGTCCTTGCCGGGCCGGTAGGCGCCGGGGCTGGGCACGGTGTTCACGGTGACGTGCAGGCCCGGCCGGTCGGTGCCCTTGCCCAGCGCCTTGTCCATCACCGGCACGAAGTCGGCCAGGGTGCGCAGCGTGCACGGGTAGGCGGGGGCGTACTCGGCCAGCAGCCCCAGGGTGCCCCGGCTGTCGGCGGAGAGCCGGATGAGCGTGTCCCGGTTGCGCGTCAGGAAGTCCGTGACGTCCCCGGCGGCGGCCGTGGAGGAGGCGTAGAGCGCGCGCAGCCCGGCCCGCTCGCGGGCGATCGTGCCGCTGGTGGTGGTGAAGTCGGTCAGGGCCTGGAGCAGGTCGGGCGCGGCGTCCCCGTAGGCCTGGCTGACCGTCACCAGCTGCGCGATGTCCCGGTTCAGGGCCGGGAGTTCGGGGTTGAGCCGGGCCAGGTGGGCGTCCAGTTCGGTGAGCGTGGCGCCGAGCTGGGCGCCGCGGCCGCGCAGGGCGGTGGCCACCGCGCTCAGGGTGGCGGCCAGCTTGTCCGGCTGGACGGCGTTGAGCAGCGGCAGCAGGTGGTCCAGCACCTGCTCCAGCTCGGCGGCCTCGGCGGTGCGGTCCTGGGCGATCACGGCCCCGGCCCGCAGCGTCCCGCCCGCGGTGGCGGTGGTGTCGGGCACCAGGGCGACGTAGCGCTCGCCGAAGAGGGTGGTGGGCAGCAGACGGGCCGTCACCCCGGCCGGGATCTCGGCCAGCCGGGCCGGGTCGAGGGCCAGGGTGAGCCGGGCCCGCTCGCCGTCGGCGCCGATCCGGCTGACCCGGCCGACCACCACGCCGCGCAGCTTGACGTCGGCGTTCACCCGCAGCTCGTTCCCGGTGGCGTTGGTCTCCAGCAGCACGGTGCTCTCGTCGCTGAAGGCCTTGCGGTAGACCGCCACGCAGAGCCCGGCCAGCAGGGCGGGCACCAGCAGGAAGACCAGGCCCAGCACGGCCCGGGCGGGGCGGCGCCGGTCGGTGGCGCGGAAGGCGTTCATCCGGTCACCCGCACGGTGGTGGTGGCGCCCCAGATCGCCAGCGAGAGGAAGAAGTCGGTGATGCTGATGATCACGATGGCGTTGCGGACCGAGCGGCCCACCGCGATGCCGACCCCGGCCGGGCCGCCGGTGGCGTGGAAGCCGTAGTAGCAGTGCGCCAGGATCACGATCACGCTGAACAGCAGCACCTTCAGGGCCGACAGCAGCACGTCCTCCGGGGCCAGGAAGAGCCCGAAGTAGTGGTCGTAGGTGCCGGGTGACTGTCCGTTGACGGAGACCGTGACGGCGCGGGAGGCGGCGTAGGAGGAGAGCAGCCCGACCCCGTACAGCGGCACCACGGCCACCACCCCGGCGATGATCCGGGTGGTCACCAGGTACGGGAGGCTGCGGATGCCCATGCCCTCCAGGGCGTCCACCTCCTCGTTGATCCGCATCGCGCCGAGCTGGGCGGTGAAGCCCGCGCCGACGGTGGCCGAGAGTGCGAGGCCGGCCACCAGCGGGGCGATCTCCCGGGTGTTGAAGTAGGCCGAGATGAAGCCGGTGAAGGCGGTGGTGCCCAGCTGGTCCATCGCGGCGTGGCCCTGCAGGCCGACCACCGTGCCGGTGGCCGCGGTCATCCCGACCATCACCCCGACGGTGCCGCCGATCACCCCCAACCCGCCGCTGCCGAAGGCGACTTCGGCCAGCAGCCGCTGCACCTCGCGGAAGTAGCGGCGCAGCGCGCGGGGCACCCAGAGCAGCGCGGCCAGGTGGAAGACCAGGTGGTCCCCGACGGTCTCCAGCCACCCGAGCGGGCCCCGGGCCGCACGGCCGGGCAGCGCCATCTCAGGCTCCCTTCTGCGGGATGATCCGCAGGTAGACGGCGGTGATCACCACGTTGATCACGAACAGCAGCAGGAAGGTGACCACCACGGTCTGGTTCACCGCGTCGCCCACGCCCTTGGGGCCGCCGCGCGGGTTGAGGCCCCGGTAGGCCGCCACGATCCCGGCCACGAAGCCGAAGACCAGCGCCTTGAACTCGCTGACGTACAGGTCCGGGAGCTGGGCCAGGGCGGAGAAGCTGGCCAGGTAGGCGCCCGGGGTGCCGTCCTGGAGCATCACGTTGAAGAAGTAGCCGCCGAGCGTGCCGACCACCGAGACCAGGCCGTTGAGCAGCACCGAGACCGCCATCGCGGCCAGCACCCGGGGCACCACCAGGCGCTGCACGGGCGAGACGCCCATCACCGCCATCGCGTCCAGCTCCTCGCGGATCTTGCGCGAGCCGAGGTCCGCGCAGATCGCCGAACCGCCCGCACCGGCGATCAGCAGCGCCACGATCAGCGGGCTGGCCTGCTGGATCACGGCCAGCACGCTGGCCCCGCCGGTGAACGACTGCGCGCCCAACTGCTCGGCCAGCGAACCCACTTGGAGTGCGATCACGGCACCGAACGGGATCGACACCAGCGCCGCCGGCAGGATCGTCACGCTCGCCAGGAACCAGAACTGCTCGATCAGCTCCCGCCACTGGAACGGCCGCCGGAACACGTCCCGCACCGTGGTGGCGGCCAGCGCCAGCAGCTGCCCGCTCTGCCGCAGCCCACCCGTCAGCGGGTTGCCCTTCACCGGGTCGGCCGCGCTCACCGCAGCACCGCCCCGCGGCGCGGCGGCAGGCCCGGCGATGGCTGCAACTGCTGTGGCAGTGGCCCCGGTTCGGCCTCCTGGTAGGGCTCCTCCAGCGCCAGCTGGGCCTCGTCCTTCTCCTCCGACATCCCGATCGGCCCCTCCCGGCGCCCGCCGAGGAACTGCCGCACCACTGGCTGACGGCTGGTCAGCAGCTCCTCCCGGGAGCCGAAGGCCACCAGCCGGCAGCGGAACAGCATGCCGATGTGGTCCGGCACGGTGGCCGCGATGTCCAGGTTGTGGGTGACGATCAGCATGGTGGCGCCGATCTGCGCGTTCAGGTCCACCAGCAGCTGCGACAGGTAGGAGGTGCGCACCGGGTCCAGGCCCGAGTCCGGCTCGTCGCAGAGCACGATCTCCGGGTCCAGCACCAGCGCCCGGGCCAGGCCCGCGCGCTTGCGCATCCCGCCGGAGATCTCCCCCGGCAGCTTGGCCTCGGCGCCGTTCAGGCCGACCATCTCCATCCGCTCCAGCACGATCCGGCGGATCTCCGCCTCGGTCCTGCGGGTGTGCTCGCGCAGCGGGAAGGCCACGTTGTCGTAGAGGCTCATGGAGCCGAACAGCGCGCCGTCCTGGAACATCAGGCCGAAGCGCCGGCGGGCCCGGTAGACCTCGCGCTCCGGGCCGCGCACCATGTCGACGCCGTCCACCAGCACCCGGCCCCGCTCGGGCCGCAGCAGACCGATCACCGACTTCAGGAAGACGGTCTTGCCGGTGCCCGAGGGCCCCAGCAGCACCGTCACCTCCCCGGGCGGCAGCGTCAGCGTGACGTCCTCCCAGACGGTCTGGCTGCCGAAGGACTTGGTCAGCCCCTCGACGGTCACTTCGATCCCCATCCCGGCTCCTAGCCCTGGTCCGTGGTGCGGCGGTGCGGCAGGGCCGGCAGCTGGATCTCCGGCTCGCAGCCGTTCGGCTGGTCACTGGTCGGGGTGCAGATCGCGCCCTGCACCAGGTTGAGCGAGTTGCCCGGCCCGGAGACGGCCGCGGTGAAGAGCGCGTCCAGGTTCTCCGCCCCGTTCCCGCAGCCCTTGAACTCCGGTATCACCAGGTCCCGTTGGGAGAGCGGCCCGCCGCCGATCAGGGTGTAGTCGGGCTTGCCGTCGCCGCCGCCCGGCAGGTGGTCGTCCTGGCGGCCCTTCAGCTCCAGGTTCACCGGCCGGGCCGTGCGGCAGTTCGGGCCGACGTCCAGCGGGGTCCCGTTCACCTTCACGTCCCGCAGCCTGATCGACTGGTAGCCGCCGATGGTGAACTCGACCGGCTGGTCCCAGTCGGTGTTCCCGGTCGCCACGATGGTCAGCAGGCCCCGCGGCTCCAGCTCCATGACGGCGGTGGTCGGCATGAAGCCGTAGGTGAGGAAGGTGGTCTCGCTGGGCGGGAGTTGGAGGTAGCCGAGGTTGTCGGCCTCGAAGTACGGCTGCTGCCCCTCCGGCGGGTCCCAGAGCGTGACGAACCGCCGGCTCATGTTCACCGCGGTCAGCGCGGGATGCCCGGCCGGGTCGTTGAGCACCGAGGCCTGGTGCTGCTTGCGCACGTTGGCGAAGCCGACCGCGTAGGCGCAGGCCCCCACCGGCGGGAACGGGCCGGTCTCCTCGTTCGGCACCACGAACGCGCCCTCGGGCACCGGCGGCAGCCTGGCCTGGTCCAACTCGCCCTCCGGGGCGGGCGGGCAGGTGTTCACCCCCGAGTGCGGCTGCTCCTGCGCCGCCACCGCGGCCGGAGAGCTCCCGGGCACGGCCCCGGACGGGGCACCCGGCACCGTGCCCGCCAGCAGCGCGGCCGCCAGGACGGCGGCCGGCTTCACGGGCACGGCAAGGCGACGCACCGCGTCCCTCATCTCAGGACTCCTCTTGGCTCGGGACGCAGGACAGTACGGCCGGGTAACAAGCCCTCACAAGCGATCGCACGCGGATCGTCGGGAGCGCTCTCCCCGGCCCGGATTTCCTGTCACCGGATGACAAAAGGACCCTGACGGCCTGTCATCCGGTGCGTGTGTTCGTACCCGGACCCGGGTGGTGGCCCGGGCCCGGGTACGGATGCCTCACGGGGAGGTGATGACCTGCGGGGCGCTCAGCACGTACGCGGCGTTGTAGACCGCCGGGTCGTTGTTGTTCAGCAGACCGAGGCAGGAACCGGAGACGTTGTACGCCCGCAGGTCACCGCCGCTGATGGTGAGGGTGTTGGTGGAGTTGCTGTAGCTGCCGGTCAGGGTTGCCGTCGAACCGGCGGTCGGGCCCTGGAAGTCGGCCGTGCAGCCGGCCCCGCTGATGTGGGCCTTCACCCCGGTCAGGGTGCCGGTGGTGACACCGGTGCCCGCGTTGTAGCTGACCGCGTTCAGCGACCACGGCAGGCCCTGCGGGGTGACGCTGAAGGTGATGCCCAGCGGACCGGAGCAGCTGGTCCAACTCACCGAGGTGATCGAGGAGATGCCCGCGCCGGTGGCGGAGCTGGTGGCCAGCGTGCCGGCCGCGGAGGAGGAGGTACAGGTCAGCTTGGTGCCGGTCTTGGTGTCGGTCAGCTTCGGCGAGGTCGCCTTGGCCGTCCAGGGGCCGCCCGGGCTGGCGGTCCAGCCGGCCAGCAGGCCGGAGGAGGCGGACTGGGTGCCGGCCGTCGCGGTGGTCGGGGCGAGCGTCATGCCGGCCACGGCGGCGAGAGCCGCCGCAGCCACCAGGGCGCCCTTGACAGGCTTGCGCACGATGGGTCCTCTCTGTGGGGGCGGACCCGCCGGGGCACGACCAACTCTCCTGACGAAGAAATGAGTTGGCGCCGAGGCGAATCCGGGGAAGCGAGGCGAACGGGTGGGGCCGTCCTCGCTGGTCCCGGACATTACGCGCCGGTAATCAGGCCCCGCAACGGAGCCGGAACAGTTCCGGGATTCCCGGCCGCGCGCTGCGGATTTCTTGTTCCGGCGCTACCAGAAAACCCCCGCGCCGTTGTCCCGGAGTGAGCCCCGAGTCCCCCTCCGCGGCGCAGAGTGCCAATCCGGTAGCGGAACGCCGACCGGCAGTTCGACGTCACGACTGGTGCGCTGACGACCACTCGTGCCCTATCGTCAGCGAACCACCACACGTCGTATGCGTCCGGCCGCCCCCGGACGCCAGGGGGACTCATGGCCACGCCACGCCGGGCGCCCGGCTCCAGCTCGCCGCTCGACCAGGTGCCGCGCGAACTCGCCGCCGTGATGCGGCCCGAACTCCCGGGCCTGCTCAAGGAGATGGCCGCCGAGATCGTCGCCACCATCCCCGAGTACCGCGAACTGCTGGAAGGACCCGCCGCCCGCGTCATCCGGGTCGGCATCGAACAGAACATCGCCACCTTCGTCGACCAGGTCGCCGCCCCGACCGCCACCACCTCCCTGCGCGACGAGATCTGCCGCCGCTTCGGCCGCCACGAGGCCCTGGAGGGCCGCAGCCTCGACATGCTCCAGGACGCCTACCGGATCGGCTGCCAGGTCGCCCTGCGCCGGGTGCGCGCCGTCGGCCGCCGCCACAACCTCTCCGCCACCGTCCTGATGGCCTTCGCCGACGCCCTCTTCGCCTACATGGGCGAGATCGCCGAACTCTCCCGCGAGGGCTACCTCCAGGCCATGGCCGAACTCGGCGAGGAGCCCGACAACCGCCGCCGCCGGCTGCTGCGCCGCATCCTCAGCGGCACCGGCGCCGCCCGCACCGCCCTCGCCGAACTCGCCGACCACGCCGCCTGGCCGCTCCCCGACCACGTCACCCTGGTCGCCCTCGCCCCCGGCGCCCGCCCCCACCGCGGCGTCCTCGACCGCGACGTGCTGCTCGACCTCTCCGACCGCGAACCCCACCTGCTGTTACCCGGCCCGCTCACCCCCGCCCGCCGCGAGGGCCTCACCGCCGCCCTGGCCGGCTGCCGCGCCGCCGTCGGCCTCACCACCCCGCTCGCCGAGGCCGCCGACTCGCTGCGCTGGGCCCGCCGGCTCCTCCCGTACACCACCGGCCCCCTGACGTACTGCCAGGACCACCTCGTCCACCTCTGGCTGCTCAGCGACCCGGCCCTGCTCCACCAGCTCGACCGGCACTACCTCGCCCCGCTCGCCGCCCTCACCCCCACCCGGCGCTCCCGGCTGCTCGACACCCTGCGCGCCTGGCTCACCACCCGGGCCAGCGCCCCCGACCTCGCCGAACAGCTCGGCGTCCACCCGCAGACCGTCCGCTACCGGCTGCGCGTCCTGGACCGCGCCTTCGGCGAACGGCTCGCCGACCCGGAGTCGCGCTTCGCCACCGAGATCGTGCTCCGCGCCACCGCGCTCACCGGCCCGCCCCCGCCCGCGCGTTGACCGCCCGACCGCCCCTCGGTCCCCCGCCCGGGGTGCGGCGGCACCCTTCCGCTCCGTGCGCGGAGCACCCAGGATGACCCCATGACGACCGCGATAACGCACCGCTACGTCGAGTCCGCCAGTGGCCTGCGCATGCACGTCGCCGAGGCCGGCACCGGACCGCTCGTCCTGCTCCTGCACGGCTTCCCCGAGGGCTGGTACTCCTGGCGCCACCAGCTCACCGCCCTCGCCGAGGCCGGCTACCACGCCGTCGCCCCCGACCAGCGCGGCTACGGCCGCACCGGCGGCCCGGACGCGGTGGACCAGTACACCATCCTCCAACTCGCGGGTGACGCCCTCGGGTTGATCCCCGCCCTGGGCGCCGACCGGGCCGTGGTGGTCGGCCACGACTGGGGCGCCCCGGTCGCCTGGCACACCGCCCTCTTCCGCCCCGACCTGGTCCGCGGCGTGGCCGGCCTCTCCGTCCCGCCCTACCCGCGGATGCCGGTACGGCCCACCGAGCTGTTCCGCAAGGTCTTCGGCGACGCCTACTACATGCTCCACTTCCAGCGGCCCGGCGTCGCCGACGCGGAGCTCGCCCGCGACCCCGCCACCACCTTCCGCCGCCTGCTGGCCGGCCGCGCCGCCGACCCGGCCGGCCTCACCCCGCTGGTCCCCGAGGGCAAGGGCTTCCTCGACGCCTTCCGCTCCCCCGAGACCCTCCCGGCCTGGCTCACCGAGGCCGACCTCGCCCACTTCGCCGCCGAGTACACCGCGTCCGGCTTCACACGCCCGCTCAACTGGTACCGCAACCTCGACCGCAACTGGGAGCTCACCGCCCCCTGGCAGAACGCCCGCATCCGCACCCCGGCCCTGCTGGTCGTCGGCGACCGCGACCTGGTCGTCGCCAACGACGCCGCCAAGGCGCTCATCGCCACCCTCGACCAGCACGTCCCCGAACTCGCCGCGCCCGTCTGGCTCACCGACTGCGGCCACTGGACCCAGCAGGAGAAGCCCGCCGAGGTCAACGCCGCCCTGCTCCGCTTCCTCGACGACCTGGGCTGACGGAACGCCGGAGGGCCCGGGCGGCCTCATGAGCGCCCGGGCCCTCCCTCCGCATCCGCCTACTGCCCCATCACGTACCGGACCGTGGGACCGGTGGTCCACCCACCGTCCACCGCCAGCTCCGCACCGGTGATGTACGAGGCCTCGTCCGAGAGCAGGAACACCGTGGCCGCGGCGATCTCCGGCGCCTCGCCGACCCGGCCCATCGGGGTGTTCGGGTAGTTCCCCTCCCCGCGCTCGATGCCCACCTGCGCCGTCATCGGCGTGTAGGTCATGCCCGGGTGCACCGAGTTGACCCGGATCCGGTCGACGCCGAGCTCCACCGCGCCGATCTTGCTCAGCCCGCGCACCGCCCACTTGGAGGCGCCGTAGCCCGCCGTCAGCGCCAGGCCCATCAGCCCGGCCGCCGAGGAGATGTTCACGATCGAGCCGCCACCGGCCTCCCGCAGAGCCGGGACCACGGCCTTCATGCCGATGAACACCCCGGTCAGGTTGATGTCCACCACCTTCCGGAAGTGCTCCACCGACTCGTCCACCAGGAAGCTCCCGGTGGAGATGCCCGCGTTGTTCACCAGCCCGTGCACCCCGCCGAACTCCGCCACCGCGAAGGCGACCACCGCAGCCCAGTCCGCCTCCGAGGTCACGTCGTGGTGGTGGTAGCGGGCCCGCTCCCCCAACTCGGCGGCGGTGGCCCGGCCCTCCTCGTCCAGCACGTCGGTGATCACCACGTTGGCACCGGCCGCCACCGCCTGGCAGGCCGCCTCGGCACCCAGGCCGCGGGCTCCGCCGGTGATCAGGACGGTCTTGCCGTTGAGCTCGGTCATGACTTCTTGCTCCCTTGCGATGGTGGTGCTCGGTGCTCCCGGACGGCGGGGTGGTGCCGCCCGGCGTGTGTGGCGCCGCGTCCGGGCGGGTCAGCCGTCGATGTCGAGCGCGGGCAGCGGTGCCGTGAGCATCGCCCCGGCCATCGCCACCAGATCCGCCCGGAACAGCGCGTCCCCCGTCAACAGCCGCTCGCCCGCCTCCAGTTGACGGGCCCGCTCCGCCAGCGCCGCGCCGACCAGGATCAGCGCCAGGTCGATCCGCTCCAGCCGTACCGGCTCGGGCAGTTCGAGCAGCGAGGTCTCCAACTCCCCGATCAGGCGCCAGTACCCGCCCCCCGCGAGGTGCGGATGCGGCTCCCGCGTCCGGATGCCGCTCCGGTAGCTGATCTGCGCCGCGATCCGCAGCCCGTCCCGCCCCGCGTCACTCGCCAGCTCGGCCGCCTCGGATGCCACCAGCGCGTCCAGCAGCACCGGGAGCGGCTGCCCCTCCGGCCGCGGCAGCAGCGCGTGCAGCGACCGCTCGGCCCGCTCCTGCCGTTCGCGCATCACGGCGTCCAGCAGCCCCTCCCGCGAGCCGAAGTGGTACTGGACGGCGGAGGGGTTGGACTGCCCCGCCAACCTGACCACGTCGCGCAACTGGGCACCGTGCACGCCCTGTTCGGCGAACAGACGGGCACCGGCCCGGATCAGTCGGTCACGGGTGGGCGTGCCACCCGCCGGAGTTCTCGGCATGCCTCCACTCTAATGCTCACCATTATTAAAGTCGAACGCCCGTCGGGCCGACCCCGGATTGCCGAAGGAAGATCATCAACTAGTAGGCTGCCTGCGCAACACGGCGCGACGAAGGGGAGAGCGATGGCGCGGGTTGCGGTGGTCGGCGGAGGAATCAGCGGGCTGGGCACGGCCCTCATGCTCGGACGGCGCGGCCACACGGTCACCCTCTTCGAGCAGGACGACCGGCAGGCCGGGGCCGATCTGGAGCAGGACTTCTACCACTGGAAGCGACCCCGGGTACCGCAGGCCAACCACCCGCACTCCTTCCTCGCACCGGTCCGCACCGTCCTGCGCGCCGAACTCCCGGACGTCCACGCCGAGCTGCTGGCACGCGGAGCCCGCGAGTACCACGACTTCGACTGGTTCGGGCAGCACCCCCCGTACCGGGCCGGCGACGAGGACCTGGTCACCCTGCGCACCCGCCGCATCGTCCTCGAGACCGCCCTGACCACGGCCGTCCGGCACGAGCCCGGCGTCCGGGTCCGGCGCGGCTGCCGCGTCGAGGGCCTGACCTTCCGTCAGGACTCCCCCACCCGGGTCACCGGCGTACGGACGGACTCCGCCACCCACCCGGCGGACCTCGTCGTCGACGCCTCCGGCCGCCGCTCCCCTGTCCCCGGCTGGCTGACCGCTGCCGGCCGCCGCCCACCCGTGGTCGAGAGCCACCGCGCCGGCATCGCCTACCTCTGCCGCTGGTACCGCCTGCGCCCCGACGGCCCGCGCGACCCCGGGCGGGTGAAGACCGGCTCCGACGCACCGTTCGCCCTCGCGGGCGTCTTCCCCTCCGACAACGACACCTTCGCCGTCAGCGTGGTGCTCTCCACCGGCGACCCGACCCGCAGCGCACTCCTCGACCCCGCCGTCTTCGAGACCGTCGCCCGCCGCTTCCCCGCCCCCGCCGCCTGGCTGGCCCTCGACCCCGAACCGCAGACGCCGGTCCTGGCGATGGCCGGGCTGGACAACCGCTGGACCTCACTCGTCGACGACACCGGCCCCGTGGTGACGGGCCTGGTCAACGCCGGCGACAGCCTCGTCCACACCAACCCCACCCTCGGGCACGGCGTCGCCCTCGGCCTGCGCGCCGCCCAACACCTCGCCGCCCACGCTGACCGGATCGCCGCCGACCCCACCGAGTACCACGCCTGGACGGTCCGCGAACTCCGCCCGTGGTTCGACGCCCAGGTGACCGCCGACCGCGGCAACGAGCAACGCCTCACCGGGACTTCGCCCTCCCCCGACCTCCGCGCCGCCGCCCGCGCCGCCTGCGCCTTCGACGACCCGGTCGTCATGCGCGCCCGCGCCCAGGTCCGCCACCTCCTGAAGCCGGCGGCGGACGCCTACGGCACCGAGGAGGTGGACCGCGCCGTCACCGACTGGCTTGCCGCCCGCCCTGACTTCGCACCGACCCACGACGGTCCGACCCGGGCCGAGTGGGACGCCCTCATCCCCGGCTGAGCCGAGAGGGCGAAGGGCCCCGCCCCCGTCAGTCGAGGCAGAACTCGTTCCCCTCGACGTCCCGCATCACGATGCAGGACTCGTTCTCCTCGTCGGCGTACAGCACCACGTCGCATACGGCGCCGAGCGCCACCAACCGGTCGCGCTCGGCCTCCAGCACCGCCAACCGCTCGGCCCCCACCAGCCCGGTGCCGGCCCGCACGTCGACGTGCACCCTGTTCTTGGCGACCTTCCCCTCCGGCACGGACTGGAAGAAGAACCGCGGCCCCTCCCCCGTGGGATCCACCGCCGCCGACCAGGCCCCCACCCCCGAGGCCGGCAGCGTACTCACGTACTCCTCCCAGTCGGCGAAGCCCTCCGGCGCCGCCGGAGCGACGTAACCGAGCACCTCCCGCCAGAAGCGGGCGACCCGCTCCGGCTCGGCGCAGTCGAACGTGATCTGGACTTTCCTCAGTGCGGCCATCCGGCCACCGTAGCAACGAAGACGATCACAGGCACCAGGATTTTCCGCCCCGGAAACGCAGAGAAGCCCCCTGACGAATCGTCAGGGGGCTTCTCTTGAATGATTGTTCGGCGGCGTCCTACTCTCCCACAGGGTCCCCCCTG